>NZ_JBFRTQ010000081.1:0-56663 GCF_041474195.1 Vibrio sp. 10N.222.52.C3
CTGAGCTAGTATCGCATTATAAAAGGTCTTTCACCTTTCGATTACCGCTTTCGCCGTAACCTACAAATTGGAGCGATACATCGGGTTCGAACCGATGACCTCAACCTTGGCAAGGTTGCGCTCTACCAACTGAGCTAGTATCGCAATCTGAAAACGTCTTTCTCCGTTCAGGGCTGCGAATTATAAGAGCATTTTTTTGTGATGCAAGTCCTTAATGCAAAATTACGAAACTTTTTACTCAACTGCTGTAAAAGCACACAGATTTGCAAAAAAAACGGCTCTTATGTCCCTGAAAAGTTAGATAAACGTGATCATTTTATTCGACTAGATGTTAATAATCGTTTTTCGGTAGTACTGCAGCTCGGCGATCGACTCTCGAATATCGTCTAACGCAAGGTGACTTCCCGACTTAGAAAAACCATCTAACACTTCAGGTTTCCAACGACGAGTCAGCTCTTTCAGAGTGCTTACGTCAACATAGCGGTAGTGAAAGTACTCTTCTAACTCTGGCATGTGCTTGTATAGGAAACGACGGTCTTGACCAATGCTGTTGCCACAAATTGGTGACTTACCTTTTGGTACCCATTTTTCAAGAAACTCAATGGTTTGTTGGATGGCATCTTGCTCTGAAACCGTGCTTTCTTGAATTCGCTTCACGAGGCCGCTGCCAGTGTGAGTCGTTGTACACCACTCGTCCATCTTGTCCAATTCACTCTGAGGTTGGTGAATAGCCAAAACAGGTCCTTCAGCCAGGATGTTAAGCTCACTATCAGTAACGATAGTAGCAATTTCAATGATTTTATGAGTTTCAGGATCAAGTCCTGTCATCTCTAGATCAACCCAAATAAGGTTCTGATCGCTAAAGGACATAAGGCGTCGCCTATTTGTTTATGTGTAAAAGAGGTACTATACCCAAATAACTATACTCAAACTAGCTTTAGGACCATCGAAATCACGTGGTACCAGCAACATCCTGTTTGAGTCCCCAATCATCAAGTTAGATGTGTTAAGTGAAAAATTGTGGCTAAAAAAAAGAAGTTAACCAAAGGTCAAGTACGTCGTGTACGTAGCAACCAGAACAAGCGACTCAAGAAAGAAGATTCTATCCAATGGGATGAGAACATGCTTGGCGGAACCAAAAGCGGACTCGTGATTACGCGCTTTGGCCAACATGCTGATATCGAAGATCTTGAAACTAACGAAGTTCATCGTTGTAACTTACGCCGTAGTATCGAGACTTTAGTTTCTGGTGACCGAGTGACTTGGCGCGCAGGCTTAGAATCAATGGCCGGTATTTCTGGCGTTGTGGAAGCGGTTGAGCCGAGAACTTCAATGCTGACTCGCCCTGATTACTACGATGGCCTAAAGCCAGTAGCTGCGAACGTCGACCAAATGGTTATCGTATCGGCTGTGCTACCAGAGCTATCACTTAATATTATCGACCGTTACCTAATTGCTTCAGAAACGGTAAACATCGCGCCGCTTGTTGTACTGAACAAGGTCGATCTACTGACTGATGAGCAGATTGCTGAATACCGTGAAACACTTAAAGAGTACGAGAAGATCGGCTATAAAGTGATGTTCGTGAGTAAAGAGTCTGGCTACGGCATCAAAGAGCTGGAAGCTGAACTCAAAGACCGTATCAACATCTTTGTTGGTCAATCGGGTGTGGGTAAATCAAGCCTAGTGAATGCATTAATGCCTACGCTAGACATTGAAGAAGGCGAAGTCTCTGAGAACTCAGGTCTTGGTCAGCACACAACCACGGCAGCTCGTTTATACCACTTCCCTTCTGGTGGTGATCTGATTGATTCACCAGGAGTGCGTGAATTCGGCCTATGGCACCTAGAGGCCGACGAAATCACTGAAGCCTTTATCGAGTTCAAGCCTTACCTTGGCGGTTGTAAGTTCCGTGACTGTAAACACATTGATGACCCAGGCTGCATCCTGCGCGAAGCGGTAGAAAACGGAAAGATCAGTCGATTACGTTTCGACAACTACCACCGCATCATTGAAAGCATGGCGAGTAACAAAGATAACCGTCAGTATTCACGCAACAAAAAAGCCGATCTCTAATCGCGTTTTTGTGAACAAATGTGTGCATTTACTGACAATTGGCGCGAATTTAAGTAACATCTCGCGCCCTAAACCGTCATCGACAGATTTAATTGAAAAACAATTAGCATTGGAAAATTAATACAATGGATAAGATTAAAGTTGGATTGCAGTACTGGATTCCACAACATGGATTAACTCGCCTAGTCGGCAAACTTGCGTCTGCTAAAGCGGGCGGCTTAACGACAGCGATCATCAACTGGTTCATCAAGCAATACAAAGTGAACATGGATGAAGCTCTGCATAGCGATCCAAAACACTTTAAAACATTCAATGAATTCTTCGTGCGTGAATTGAAAGAAGGCATGCGTCCTATCGCTGAAGGTGAATCTGTTATTGTTCACCCTGCAGATGCACGTGTGAGCCAATTTGGCCCAATTACTGACGGTCAACTGATTCAAGCGAAAGGCCATAACTACTCAGCTCGCGAGCTATTGGGTGGTGATGCTGCGCTAGCGGATGAATTTAAAGACGGTGAATTCGCAACGCTTTACCTGTCTCCAAGTGATTACCACCGCGTCCACATGCCATGCGACGGCACACTGCGCCAGATGATCTACGTTCCAGGTGACCTTTTCTCAGTTAACCCGTTAACGGCAGAAAACGTTCCAAACCTATTCGCACGTAATGAGCGTGTCGTTTGTATCTTCGATACGGAATTTGGCCCAATGGCACAAGTGCTGGTTGGCGCAACGATCGTAGGTAGCATCGAGCAAGTATGGGCAGGTACCATCACCCCACCTCGTGGTAACTCGGTTTACAAATGGGATTACCCTGCACAAGGTGACAAAGCAATCATCTTGAAGAAAGGCGAAGAGATGGGCCGCTTTAAGCTTGGTTCAACCGTTATCAACCTGTTCGCTAAAGATGCGATCAAGTTTGACGACACTATGCAAAATGGCGAGAAAACGGTTCTTGGTACACCTTTCGCGCACATTGCTGGCAAAGAAGCGCAAGCAAATGACGATGTTGTTACCGATTCTGCTGAGAACACTGACCAAGCTTAACAATTTGAGTTAACTCATTTAAGCTTTCAAGGCGCGTTACTTTTTCTATTTCAGAGAAGAACGCGCCTTTTTCTTAACTCTACCGATTCATTTGCTACTCAAGCTCTAACAACTCAATCTTTCAAACCCTGCCCAGCCACCTGATGCTTCTCACTCTTGTCTCTAATTGCCCAGATAAAAGATTGACCAAAAACAAAACAACTGTCGAAACCTTAAACAACTTTTTGATTTTCCAACCCGTCTCCAAGTACCAGAAATCCAGATAACTTACTCTATTTGAAGATATTTTATTTATAGGGTCTTTGTACATGCCTAAACTCAATGTTGGCGTTCTGGTCAAGCTGTTGATTTGTTTTGCGATTCCCTTAGGCGTGTTATTCATGCCGATAGATTCAATACCAATCGATGATCTCACGCTGATTCAACACCGCCTGTTGGCGATATTCTTATTAGCAGCCCTGCTGTGGGTGCTTGAACCTGTTCCGGTATTCGCCACTTCCATTTTGATCATTGCGCTTGAACTGGTGATGATATCTGACAAAGGTTTACACCTATTTAGAAATCCACCAGCGGGGCACGATCTCGGTGAGTTAATCAAATATACCGACATCTTCGGTGCATTTTCATCACCAATCATCATCCTTTTCATGGGTGGCTTTGCTCTTGCGATATCCGCATCCAAGTACGAACTCGATAACAACCTAGCTCGAGTGCTTCTCAAACCATTTGGTACAGAGCCGCGCTTCATTATGCTCGGCTTAATGCTGATCACCGCCGTGTTCTCAATGTTCATGTCAAATACCGCAACGACGGTAATGATGCTTGCGCTGCTCGGTCCTATCGTGGCATCTGCACCAAAAGGCGATATGGGTATCAAAGCGCTCGTGTTGTGTATTCCAATTGCTGCCAATACTGGCGGTATCGCAACCCCAATCGGTACACCGCCCAATGCCATCGCGCTGCAATACCTAACGGGTGAAAATACCATCGACTTCCTCAGCTGGATGATGATGGGCTTACCCTTTGTGATCATCCAACTCACCATCGCTTGGTTTCTTCTACAAAAACTCTTCCCTTCTAAAGAAAGAAACATGGTGCTCAAGCTCGATGGACAATTTAGAAAGAGCTGGCGAGCGATTGTGGTTTACATCACCTTCGCTGCGACAATCTTATTGTGGATGACCACCAAACTGCACGGCATGAACACCTATGTCGTGTCTATCATTCCACTGGCTGTGTTTACGCTCACTGGCATCATGGGCAAAGAAGAGCTCAAGCTGATTAACTGGGATGTGTTGTGGCTGGTCGCAGGTGGTATTGCGATTGGTATTGGCTTAGATAAAACAGGCTTAGCCGCTGCACTCGCACACGCAATTGACTATGAATCGCTCTCACCTGCAGCTGTGGTACTGACATTGTCTATCGTGTGTTGGTTAATGGCGAACTTCATGTCAAACACTGCGACGGCCAACTTGCTGATGCCGATAGCCGCTGCAATTGGTGCTTCCATGGAAAGCTTGGTTGCAATTGGAGGCTTACAAGGCTTGCTGGTTGTGGTCGCCTTCTCGGCATCACTTGGTATGATTCTGCCCGTATCGACACCACCAAACTCACTGGCCTACTCGACCGGGCTTATCGAAAGCAAAGACATGGCGAAGATGGGCATCATCTTAGGTATTGTGGGCTTGCTGATGGTTTACCTCGCCCTGTTTATCATCACCTAGTAAGCGTTAACGCTCCCCTTTAATCCTAACTAAAGCGCTGAATGTAAATTTGGCGCTTTTTTCGATCTATACCACTCCACCTCAAGCAATTAACTGACATTTCAATCAATAGGTAACAGTGATATTATATTACTTCACTGTTTTACAAAAAGCAGAGCAAATATATTTAGAATTTATGATTTTAAACACAGTCATTCAACTTAAGACAGCGGCACTATACGCCTATCATAGACACACCAATTCACCATCAAGTACGTCACTGTCATTAGGGCGTATTGACCTTTCGAGCTGATTTTTGCAGCGAATTGCTGGGGGTTTCGACAAGGCAGAGGTTTTGATGTGTAGCTAGCCTACATGAGAAGCCGATAACGCAGTAGAAATGACCAGCAAACGCTGCCCGAAGGGTTCGGCTAAAAGCGTTTTACTCTTTGTTGAGGGGGATTTGCTTAGAATGGCTAGGCTACTTCCCCCTCGCCGCGATTAAAACGCTTTTATCTCGAACAAAATTGAACCGCGAAAGGTCAACACGCCCTAGTTTTTGTCTAATAAAGAGGAATAGACCTTGAGACATACGATTAAATTTAAAATTCAGATCGCAATTGCGGTCATTATTGCCGTCGTGAGTGGCGCTCAAGCCTGGATATCGGTTAATCAACTGACTCAAGAAACTGAAGTCACGATCAATCAAGAAATGAGAAATGTCAGTGCTGGCACGACGAATTATATTGCCGATTGGCTCTCTACTCGCAGCGATATGATGCTTGCTAATGAGCCGACCATTTCAAGCAGTAGTAACTCTGACCGCGAGTTACTAATCACCAAACAAGCTGGGCAATTCTTGTCTGTTTATGCGGGATTCAGCGATGGCACTATCGCGTATGGCGATAAAGGTGAAGATTGGCCAGCTGGCTATGACCCACGCACCCGCCCTTGGTATAAAGATGCCAACGCAACATCAGACCTCGTCATTACTGAACCTTATCAAGACTTTGACGGCAGCATTGTCATCAGCTTTGCAAAAGCATTCAACGGTGAAAGACAAGGTGTCCTCGCGGCAGACCTAACTGTAACCAGCATTATCGACACCGTACTCAACGTGAAACTGGATAACGATGGCTTTGCGTTTTTAGTTGACGGTAACAACAACATCGTTGCCTACAGTGATGAAAAGCTAAGTCAGAAACCACTGACCAGTTTGAATCCGGAACTAACAGCCAACAAAGTGTCACAACTGATCCAAGGCCAAATGATCACTACGCTAACTTGGCCTGGCCAAGAGGATAAAATGGTCTACATTGCCAATGTCCCGAATACCGATTGGTCACTGGGTATTGTTATCGATAAGGAAATGGCGTTTTCCGCAGTATCTGACGCGATTCAGTTCATCGCTCTTACTTCTTTGATTTTGTATATCGTCATTTCGATTGCGAGCACAGTGGTGATCAACCGCCTGCTTTCCCCACTACAAACCTTGTCTGACGCGCTGACTCAGCTGGCTCAAGGCAGAGGCGACCTCACTCAACGTATTGATATCACGCGTATGGATGAGATAGGCAAACTAGCCGAACTTGTGAACCAGTTCTTAAGCCAGATGCAAAGCATGTTGAAAGGCGTTATCGAGCACAGCCATGATTTAAATAATCACGCAGAAAAAGCCAATCAACTGGCGACCCAATCATCCATTCGAGTTGAGAATCAGCAAAACGATATCAATCAAATAGCGACCGCGATTCATGAGATGTCAGCCACGGCAGCTGAAGTGGCTAGCCATGCCGAACTCACGGCATCCGCTTCTCAAGCGTCAGCCACCGCTTGTAACGAAGGCCAAGAGGTTATTCAACAAAACCGCGATGCGATTACTGGTCTTGCAACTCAAGTTGAAGACGCTGCCAATGTTATTCGAGAACTGGAAAACAACGCGCAAAGCATCAATCAGATACTATCCACCATTCAAGGCATTGCCGAACAAACCAACCTGTTGGCATTGAACGCTGCGATTGAAGCGGCGCGTGCGGGTGAGCAAGGTCGTGGATTTGCGGTTGTTGCAGACGAGGTTCGAGTCCTGAGCCAAAGAACGCATGGCTCGACCGAAGAAATCCGCGTGATGATTGATACGTTACAGAAGAATACCGAACATGCCGTTGAAAGCATGACCACCAGCACCCAACTGGCAGAGAACAGCGTTGGCTTCGCAGAGCAAGCTCATGGCAGCCTCTCTAAAATCACCCAAGCGATCACTGAAATCAACGATATGGCGCTGCAAATAGCGAGTGCTGCAGAAGAGCAACGCGCAGTAAGCGAAGACATCAGTCGTAATACGCAAGGAATCAAGGATGCCTCCGACGATCTTGCACAACAAGCTGAAAGCAGCCGCAATAGCTCAAATGAAATGAGTAACGCTGCCGAGTCGATGCGCCGAGATGTGGAGCGCTTTAAGGTATAACTCATCTCAAGCAACATAAGTTAAACCTCACCACCGAGCGGCAGGTGACGTAAACCGATAACTGAAACAAAGTGACTCTTTTCACAAGAATCACTTTGTTCTCAGTCCGGTTTAATGCATATTGATGAGCTAATTTATCCCAGACACAAGGATGTTATTCAGATGGGATTCGAATGGTTGGCTCTTGCTGCCGCTTTTCTTTGGGCTATCGCGAGCCTGATGTCAGTAAAGCCTGCTCAACACTTAGGTTCTTTCGCCTATAGCCGTTGGCGCATGGGTTGCACTGCTATCATCTTATCGAGCATGGCTTGGTTTACTGGTGGCTGGTCAACGGTCGAAGCAGACCTAGTCACGCCGATGATGCTGTCTGGGCTAATTGGCATCTTCATTGGTGATACCGCCCTATTTGCTTGTTTGAACAGAATGGGACCGCGCCAAGCAGGTTTGCTGTTCTCTTGTCATGCCGTGTTCTCGGCGATTCTTGGTTACTTCCTATTTAGCGAAAGCATGACTTCGGTGGAGCTGATTGGCTCGGCTTTGGTGTTTAGCGGCGTTTTAACCGCGATATTCTTTGGTCGTCGAGGACAAGCCAACAACCAACTCGAAACCATCAAGGGCACCGTGTGGATTGGTGTAGCTCTCGGAATCACTGCCGCTATTTGCCAAGCCTTGGGCGGTATTATTGCAAAACCCGTGATGCAAACCAGCATAGACCCTGTTGCCGCTTCAGCGATTCGTATGATTACCGCTTTTGTTGCTCACTCCGCATTTCGTCTAACTGGCGCTAAGCTCTCACGCGCAATCAACCCGATGAATGGTCAAATATTTGCGATTACCGCAGTGAACGGATTTTTAGCGATGGCGGTGGGAATGACGCTGATCTTGTATGCGCTTCAGGAAGGCAATGTCGGCATGGTTGCTCTGTTATCTTCAACCACACCAATCATGTTGTTACCAATACTTTGGCTGTACACCAAACAGAGACCAAATGCCTACGCTTGGATCGGTGCCATTGTTGCCGTTATTGGCACTGGTATCCTAGTAAGATAGTGGCACTGGGATTCTGGTCAGTTAGCCAAACAGTAAGTAAGACTAACTGAATAGAGAGCTAAGAGCGCGGGAACGGAAAAGCCGTCACATCATCGATATGGTCATAACCTAATGCCAGCATGATCAGACGATCAATACCTAAAGCAACACCCGCACAGTCTGGTAAGCCCGCTTTTAATGCCTCAATCAAGTGATGATCAATCGGTTGAGGCGATAAGCCCATCTCAATACGTTTGGCATTGTCATCTTCAAAGCGCTTGAGCTGCTCTTGTGGCTTGTCTAGTTCATGGAAGCCGTTTGCCAATTCAATGCCTTTGAAATACACCTCAAAGCGATCGGCTACTCGCGAGTCATTCGGGTTAATCTTGGCTAATGCCGCTTGTGAAGCCGGAAAGTCATAAACAAACGCAGGGACTTGTTGCCCTATTTTGGCTTCAACCCCAATACTAAACAGCAACTGCAGCAAGGTATCACGATCTTCTTCAGGGTCAGCTATATCGCTGAGCCCAAGTTTTGCTGCGGCTTGCTTTAGCGTAGCCATCGAATCTTCCAGGGGACACACACCTAACACGTCAATAAAGGCTTGTTGGTAAGTCATTCGCTCTGCTGAGCCCGATTTAAGTACCTGCTGTAACAGCAAATCCATTTCATCCATCAGGTCATGGTGATCAAAGCCAACGCGATACCACTCCAACATGGTGAACTCAGGGTTGTGGTAACGGCCATTTTCTTCATTCCGGAAAGACTTACAAATTTGATAAATACAGCCACTGCCGGCCGCTAATAGACGTTTCATATGAAACTCAGGGCTAGTCATAAAGAATAGAGGCTGACCGTGCGCATAACCCGGCCCTACGAATTCAGTTTTGAAAGTATGCAAATGCACGTCCGTCACCGTGGCGTGGCTCATCGCAGGCGTATCCACTTCCATCACGTTTCGCTCAGCAAAGAACTGACGAATTTGATTAAGGATATCAGCACGTTGCTTTAACTGTTTAATGGTTGCGGCCGGTTGCCATGTAGAGTGCATTATTGAGTTCCATATTACTGAATTCTAGGCGACGAAAATTACCACCTTTCATCGCTTTTGTAAGCTTCTATCTTTCTATTCGTGAAAGCAAAATGTTGTTTTAATGAAGCCAGAAAATTACGTTCTACAATACAATTATCAATACAGATTTCACCTCAACATTGATAACAAAAATCATACTCAACAAGCCGTTAACACCCGTCCTGTGGGTTAATCGTTATCAACGATTCATTGCCGTGATTGCAGTCACATAACCTATAATTTCTATGCCTCCATATGCATTACCGACCTAAAAACCCAAATGCATCAACTTTTCGAATACCTTCCTCTCTTACACTGAACCTACCACTTAAGGCTTAGGGGTGCTAAATGGTTCCTACAATTTAGAACCTCCTAAATAGGCTTTTTATAATAACAAGCGGAATACTCCGCATCACACTGGAGAATAACTGTGAAGACAATTACCACAGATATCGCAGTCATCGGCGCAGGCGGCGCTGGTCTTCGTACAGCTATTGCTGCGGCTGAAGCTAATCCTGAACTGGAAGTAGCACTGATTTCTAAAGTTTACCCAATGCGTTCGCACACGGTGGCAGCAGAAGGCGGTTCAGCAGCGGTAATTAAAGACGAAGATAGCCTAGATAACCACTTCAACGATACTGTTGGCGGTGGCGACTGGCTATGTGAACAGGATGTTGTTGAATACTTTGTTGAAAACTCGACTCGCGAAATGATCCAAATGGAACAATGGGGCTGCCCATGGAGTCGTAAAGAAAACGGTGAAGTAAACGTACGCCGATTCGGCGGTATGAAGGTAGAGAGAACGTGGTTCGCAGCGGATAAAACCGGCTTCCACATGCTTCATACTCTGTTCCAGACTTCGATGAAGTACGACACAATCAAACGATTTGATGAGTACTTTGTGGTGGATTTGCTCGTTGAAGATGGCGAAGTACAAGGCCTAATCGCGATTCACATGTCTGAAGGTGAGCTTGTTACCATCAAAGCAAAATCTGTTGTTCTAGCAACCGGCGGTGCAGGTCGTGTTTACCACTGTAATACCAACGGCGGCATCGTAACTGGCGACGGTATGGCAATGGCTTATCGCCACGGTGTACCACTGCGTGATATGGAGTTCGTTCAATACCACCCAACAGGCCTACCGGGCACTGGCATCTTGATGACCGAAGGTTGTCGTGGTGAAGGCGGTATCATCGTCAACAAGAACGGCTACCGTTACCTGCAAGATTACGGCATGGGCCCTGAAACTCCAGTGGGCGAGCCGAAAAACAAATACATGGAACTGGGTCCACGTGACAAAGTTTCTCAAGCATTCTGGCACGAGCAGCAGAAAGGCAACACCATCAAGCACCCACTTGGTGATGTCGTGCACCTTGACCTTCGCCACCTTGGTGAAGAGTACCTGCAAGAGCGTCTACCGTTCATCTGTGAGCTAGCAAAAGCGTACGTAAACGTAGACCCAGCAAAAGAGCCAATCCCAATTCGTCCAACCGTTCACTACACCATGGGTGGTATTGAAACTAACGGTACCTGTGAAACTCGTATTAAAGGCCTATTCGCCGTTGGTGAATGTGCTTCAGTTGGCCTACACGGTGCAAACCGCCTAGGTTCTAACTCACTGGCTGAGTTCGTGGTATTTGGCCGCGTTGCTGGTGAAGAAGCGGTGAAACGCGCTGCTGAATTCAAAGGCTGGAACGAAGAGTCTATCGCTAAGCAAGTGAAAGCGGTTGAAGAGCGCATCGCAGGTCTACTAAACCAAGAAGGCGACGAGAACTGGGCTGACATCCGTACTGAAATGGGTCACACCATGGAAGCGGGTTGTGGTATCTACCGTCAAGAAGACTTGATGCAAAAGACCATCGACAAACTCACTGAACTGAAAGCTCGCTACAAGAAGATCAGCATTAAAGACAAAGGCAAAGTGTTCAACACTGACCTACTTTACGCTATCGAGGTGGGTTACGGCCTTGAAGTTGCAGAAGCGATGGTCCACTCAGCGATTCTTCGTAAAGAGTCTCGCGGTGCACACCAACGTCTAGACGACAACTGCACAGAACGTGATGACGTGAACTTCCTGAAACACTCTCTATCTTTCTACAACGAAGATGCAGCACCAACCATCGACTACAGCGGCGTTAAGATCACCAAATCTCAACCTAAAGCTCGTCTGTACGGTGAAGCTGCAGAGAAAGCCGCTGCCGCTGAAAAAGCAGCAGAAGAGAATGCGAAGAAGAGCGAAGAGGAGCAAGCATAATGTCAGCGAATCGAATCCAAAAAATTGAAATCCTGCGTTATGACCCTGAGCACGATGCAGAACCTCACTTTCAAACCTTTGAAGTTCCGTTTGATGAAACCATGTCGGTACTTGATGCGATTGGTTACATCAAAGATAACCTAGATAAAGACCTGTCTTACCGTTGGTCTTGTCGTATGGCGATTTGTGGTTCTTGCGGCATCATGGTTGATGGCGTGCCAAAACTGGCGTGTAAGAGCTTCTTACGTGATTACCCGAATGGCTTCAAGATTGAGCCTTTGGCTAACTTCCCAATCGAAAAAGATTTGATTGTCGACATGACGCCGTTCATCGAGCGCCTTGAAGCGATCAAACCTTACATCATTGGTAACGACCGTAAGCCAGAAGACGGCACGAACATCCAAACTCCAGAGCAAATGGCGAAATACAAGCAGTTCGCTGGCTGCATCAACTGTGGTTTGTGTTACGCAGCATGTCCTCAGTTTGGTCTAAACCCTGAGTTCATCGGCCCTGCGGCACTTGCTCTTGCTCACCGATACAACCTAGATAGCCGTGACAATGGTAAAGCTGAACGTATGAAGCTTATCAATGGCGACAATGGCGCTTGGGGCTGTACGTTTGTAGGTTACTGTTCTGACGTATGTCCGAAGAAAGTAGACCCAGCGGCTGCAGTAAACCAAGGTAAAGTTGAGTCTTCAATGGACTTCGTTATTTCGATGTTCAAGCCAGACGGATCGCAAGTAAAAACAGCAGAGGAGGCATAATATGAGCAATCGTAAGCCTTATGTTCGTGAGATGAAGAGAACATGGTGGAGCAACCATCCGTTCTACCGCTTCTACATGCTACGTGAAGCGACTGTACTGCCTTTGATTCTATTCACTCTGTTCCTAACCTTCGGTTTGGGTGCACTAGTGAAAGGCCCTGAAGCTTGGGCTGGTTGGTTGAGCTTTATGGCTAACCCTATCGTTGTTGGTATCAACATCGTGGCACTGCTAGGCAGCTTGCTGCACGCTCAAACCTTCTTCAGCATGATGCCTCAAGTGATGCCAATCCGTCTTAAAGGCAAATTGGTTGATAAAAAAATCATCGTACTGACCCAGTGGGCAGCGGTGGCTTTTATTTCTTTAATCGTTCTTGTTGTGGTGTAAGGAGCTTTCGTTATGAACACAAATTACAAAGTAAAACCTGTTAACCACAACCCACAACGCTCTGATGAGCCAATCTGGTGGGGCCTATTTGGCGCTGGCGGTACTTGGTTTGCGATGATCACACCAATCACGGTTCTAGTGTTAGGTATCTTAGTGCCAATGGGCATCATCGATGCGGACGCAATGAGCTACGAGCGTGTGTCTGAATTCGCCACCAGCATTATCGGTGCGCTATTCATCATCGGTACGCTAGCACTGCCAATGTGGCACGCAATGCACCGTCTTCACCACGGCATGCACGACCTTAAGTTCCATGTCGGTGTTGCGGGTAAAGTGGGCTGCTACTTCGTTGCAGGCCTAATCAGCGCACTGTCTATTATCTTCATTTTTATGATTTAAGAGTTAAGGGCAGATTCGAGATTCGAGTAATCGAGTATCGAAGAGCTTAAAAGCAGAAAAGCGAAAGCAGAGCTAGGTTATCCAGCTCTGCTTTTTTGTTATTTGTTGAATATCTTATCTCTCTGACTCGGCTCTGATCTTCCTGCTTTTCGTATCTCGCATCTCGTTCACACATATCTGCTCTTCCAGCTCTTCGTATCTCGCATCCCGCATCTCGTTTACGCGAATCTGAACTTGGGATACAAAAAAAGGCCGCCTAAGCGACCTTTTTCAGATACTTGAAGTCAATTACTTCACACGACCAACGTATTCGCCAGTACGAGTATCAACTTTAACAACTTCACCGATAGCGATGAATAGAGGTACGCGAACTACCGCGCCTGTTGCTAGAGTTGCAGGCTTACCGCCAGTACCTTGTGTGTCGCCTTTAAGGCCAGGATCGGTTTCTGTTACTGCGATCTCAACAAAGTTTGGTGGAGTTACTGTGATAGGGTTATCATTCCACAACGTTAGAGTACATACGTCGTTTTCAACTAACCATTTAGAAGTCTCGCCTACTGCTTTTGCATCAGCAGCGATTTGCTCGAATGTTTCGTTGTTCATGAAGTGGTAGAATTCGCCATCGCTGTATAGGTAGCCTAGTTCAACGTCTACAACGTCCGCTAGCTCTACTGTATCGCCTGACTTAAATGTTTTCTCTAACACTTTGCCTGACAGCAGTTTACGAAGTTTAACACGGTTAAACGCTTGGCCTTTACCTGGCTTAACGTATTCATTGTCGATAATTGAGCAAGGCTCGTTATCCATCATGAATTTTAAACCGCCTTTGAATTCATTGGTGCTTACTGACGCCATGATTTTCTCTTCCACATCTTTGAGTTAATTTCAATGCCGCATATCATAACCCGAAAAGTCGAATCTGTTGAGCAAAACTGGCTCAAACAACTATCGAATGCGATCTCTGACCCGACAAAACTGCTTGAGGCATTGGAAATAGACCCAACACCATGGCAAGCAGGCTTCGCTGCTCGTGAGTTATTTGCACTTCGGGTACCTCTTAGCTTTGTCGAACGAATGGAAAAAGGCAACCCACACGATCCATTGCTACGACAAATTTTACCGCTAAGCGAAGAGTTTGAGGTACACCAAGGCTATTCCGCTGATCCACTGGAAGAGCAAGACAACGCCATTCCTGGGCTACTGCACAAATACAAGAACCGTGCACTGATGATTGTGAAAGGCGGTTGTGCGATTAACTGCCGCTACTGCTTCCGTCGTCACTTCCCTTACCAAGATAACAAGGGCTCGAAGTCTGTTTGGCAAACCAGCCTAGACTATGTGGCTGCTCACCCAGAGATCAACGAAGTTATCTTGTCGGGCGGCGATCCACTGATGGCAAAAGACAGCGAACTAGAGTGGCTAATTCATGCTATCGCACAAATTCCACATGTGAAAACAGTTCGAATTCATAGCCGATTACCGGTTGTGATTCCCGCTCGAGTAACGGATGAACTATGCCAATTGTTAGCTCAAACTCGCCTTAATGTGGTGATGGTGAGCCATATTAACCATGCCAACGAAATTAACTTAGAGCTCAAACAAGCTTTCCACAAGCTTAAGTTAAGTGGTGCGACTCTGCTCAACCAAGGCGTGATGCTTAAAGGCGTAAACAACAGCGCTAACTCATTGAAAGAATTAAGCGAAAAGCTATTCGACGCCGGTATTTTACCTTACTATATGCATGTACTTGATAAGGTTCAGGGCGCAGCGCACTTCTATATTTCAGATGAAGAGGCGAAGCATCACTTTAAAGGATTAATCTCTGAGGTTTCTGGCTACCTAGTACCTAAGTTAACCCGTGAGATTGGCGGACGCAGCAGCAAGACACCGCTCGACCTACACATTGAATAGAGAAGTTGTATCAATGAAACACAATACCTCAGTTGCTCCACCAGCAACCACATCTCAACCAGCGCTTAGGTTCAGCTCAAGAGGTTTCACCATCATCGAGCTGGTCGTGGTGATCGTGATTCTAGGTATTGTGTCGGTCACTGCAGCTTCTAAGTTCCTCAACCTTCAAACCGATGCTCGTATCTCGACATTAAACGGCCTTAAAGGCGGAATGGAGGGCGCAAGTGCTATGCTTTATGGTAAGACATCAGCATTGGGCTTAGATAAAGCAGCTAGCGCATCGATTAATGTTGAGGGTGACAATATCTCAGTGGTCTATGGTTATCCTGCAGCGATGAACGATCAAACTTGGTCACAGCTCATCGAATCAACCTTTCTAGATGCTGTTTGGGATACGGGTCGAGCTGACTGGTTCTTTACCAACACAGATGCGAATGATGGCATTATTCTTTATGCGCCTTCTAGCCGAAAAAAACAGGCTGATAACTGCTACCTTGAGTACCAAGAAGCGACAGAGACCACGACACCAGCCTTCACCTTAACAACAAGCGGCTGCTAGGTTTTAAGTAATCTTTATCAATCGTTAAGACAAAAAGTTTTTGTTCGATCGTCCGGTCTATTATTAGCATACTCGGCTCTATTCTAAATTTTTAGGAGGGGTGATATGTCACAATTTATAGAACAAACTCTCAACCTTGCCCCCTTTAGCTGGGCAGGCCTCGCTGCATGCATGCTGTGTGGTTCTTTAATCGGAATCGAAAGGCAAACACGCGGTAAACCCGTCGGAATCCGAACGTCGATTCTGATCATCAGTGGTACCTATTTCTTCCTCACCATGGCGATCAGCCTATCCCCCAACACACTCGATCAAGCTCGTGTGCTTGGTCAGATAATTACGGGTGTTGGATTTCTTGGGGCTGGTGTAATGATGACACTGGATGGCAAGATTCATGGCGTGACTTCAGCCGCAATTATCTGGGTACTCGCAGCATTAGGTATGATGATCGCACTAGGGCATCTTTCCCAATCGGTCATTATCACGCTAATGGCGCTAGTGATTCTGCTTGGTGTCGATAAAGTGGAAAACAGCTTCCAAAGCTTACGTCGTGGCGTTCACCAAAAGTGGATGCGAAAAGGTCGCGTGAAGAAATAGCGCAGCACTTGATAGCCTTAGTGGTAATGCCAATGATACAAAGAAGCCTAGTCAAACGACTAGGCTTCGCATTATTTTGGGAGAACTTAATACACCTGAATGCACACCTGATTCTTACCCGCAGCCTTTGCCTTATAGAGCTGCTCATCAGACGAACGAATACTCTGGTTTTCCCACAAGTGCCCTACGCTGTCGAACTTATACAAAGAGTAAAGCGTTGCGCCACCAGACACTGAGATACTAATCTTGTCACCCGTAGGGCATCGATAACTCTGTAGGCTAATGTCGTTTTGAATTCGCTCAAAGATCGATGAAAGCAACTCAGACGATTCACCCGTAATCGCGACAACAAACTCTTCGCCACCAAATCGAGCCACGGTATCTTGCTGTCTAACGCTGTTCAGCATCAACCGAGCAACATGGCAAATCACCTCGTCCCCCACTTTATGGCCATGCTGATCATTAACGACTTTGAAATCATCGATATCAAACACGCCAACACCAATAATCGGCTCTTCATCTTGCGCCAGTAATCGAGCCTCAAAACCACGTCGATTCAGCAAGCCCGTTAATGGGTCGCGCATTGCTAGCTCATTTAAACGCTGGTGCTCTTGTCTTGTATAGAAGCGCCATAGCCATAAAACCGAGAGCAGATACAAAACCAACAGTATCGAAAGCTGAATCTTCTCCATCTCTAAGACATGCAGAAAGTGCTCGCTCTTATCTTCTTCAATACTCAGATATAGCTGGGTGTTAATGTCATCAACATACAGAGGCTTGGAATACGTAAAATCCATAAACCCGTATTTGTTTGCGCCTCGAGTACTGGTGACTTTATAGCCATGGGTAGGGTTCGATACTAGGTTCGAGACATAACCATCGACACCCAACACCCCTTTAAACTCACCATTAACGTAGATTCCTTTGGTTAAGGTCACCACTTTCTGACCTGTCAGGTAGTCATCATATTGGCCGGTATACACCACTTGGTCTTGCCCTTGAGCTAAGCCAAAGCGAATCGTGTTCACCCAATAAGGCCTGCTATTCACAACCGAATCAAAGGTGTCGCCCTTAATGTAACTGGCAAAATCAGAAGGCGAAGAGATAATGAATTTCTCTTTTGAAATGAAATAAATCGCAGAGATGGTATCAATGGTATTGGCAAAATAAGCCATGGTCGGCGCGATGAACAGGCGCTTGCCCGCTTCGGTATAAAGGTCCGATTCCGGGTTGCACATCTCGCGAGGGCCAGAGAACATAAAATCAAAACGAGGGGCATGTTGCTCCTCACTGGTGAAGTAACACGTCCCACCCTCGATCTTTTTGTCATGCGAGAATACGTAGGTATCCCCATGCAGTGGATAAAGCGCAGTGATGTTGTACTCAAGCGCATTTATGATCTGTGTGAGCTCCGCTAAAGAGCGTGTTACGCCTTGGTTTTCCATTCCATACTGTTTATCTGATTCTTCCGCTGAATCAACGAGCAACAAGCTCAAAACTACTAAAAAACTGGCGGTCAGGCCTAAGAAAGCCTTTTTAAAATCGACGGTATGGTGGTTAATCAAAGCATATAAATCATCATTAGGAATTTATCGCACATTGTACTTATAAGTAAAAATACTGCAATAGAAAATATAAAACAATATGCTTATCTATTTTGGAGGGGCGTTTGGATATCTATAAGAAAATGTTGAGTTGCAATAACGCCTAAGTCAGATGCACTTAGGCGTTATGAATCACTATAGTAACACTAAGCCTTACTTAGCAAAGTTTACAATCGGGAAGCACGGGAAGAAACCGTTGTCAGCACAGTTGATCAGACCAACTTGTACGCCTTCGATTTTGTTGGTTTTGTTGAAGATACCAACCTGAACCGTAGACACTTCTGAAAGGTTCGCAGCGCCAACATCAACCATAGTGTTACCTTCTGAGTAGTTGACGAAACTCACGTTCGCGCCTTTCACATCATTAGTAATGTTCACAGCACCAAGGTTAACACCCGTTGTTTTACCCGTGTTCCAGTTGAAGAAACCTAGAGATGCACCGGTCATTTCTTGGTTCACTTTTGATGCACCCAAAATACCCAGGTTCACACCTGTGGTCGTTTGCGTCTCAGACATACCAACAACGGCAAGATCGACACCTTTAAGGTCGTTCACTTGTCCGTGAAGCAGAGCCAAACGCACACCGCCAACAGCATCTGAGTCAGGTGCGTTGAAGCCATTGATCGTTGAAAACATAACAGGCGAAGAGGCAAATGCCGCCGGTGCCATTACTGCTGCAGACACAGCAAGTACTGAAAGTAGTTTTTTCATTGGGGAGTCTCCACTGACTTATTGTTCACTTGATTAATCCATTTTTAATCAAGCATTTATTGTCCTTTATTCAACAGCTACCCATGTTAAATCAATGTAATAACTGTACTGTTGAATATAAGCCGCTAAATCATAAAGAGCAATGGTTAAGAGCAGATGCGGGATTCGAGTGAACGAGATGCGAAAAGCAAAAAAACAGAGACCGAAACCTCCGCTCTAACGCTTATTATTCCAAACAACAATCTAGGCGAGAAAATCAACATGTTTCACAAGCTTATAGCCCACACACTTATTGCCGCATCTAAAGCGATGTCATCCTAAAAAATTTATTGATAAAAGCTCAACAGACCTCAGGTATTCAAAAACTAATGTTCGTAAAATTCTGAAAATAAACTAAATTCTAATATAGGAATAGAACGATATGAAACAGTGGGAATAGCATGATTAAGGAACCTACGAATAAACAGACCATTAAAGCGATTATTTCGCGTGGTTTTTTGGCTATCGTGTTATTTTTAGGCCTCTATATCTATGTTAGCCATGCTCTGAAGAACAAAGAGCAGGACATGATTAATCTCCAGCTCAGTCTTTCTGAAGCTTATAGCGTTATGCTCTCTGTCAGACGACAAGAGCAGCAGTTTGTTTCCACAAGGCAACCAGAGATTCAAGAACAACTCAATATAAAGCGAAGTCAGCTGATCGAAAAGCTGGCTGAGATCGATGGGAAAATCGTACGAAGCGACCTCAATATTTCTTTTAATTATGCCAAAGTTGTCGAGTATCTCGACGAGTACCACACAGCCTTTTCATTATTAGCCCTTGAGTTAGCCAGCATACATGGTCAAGGGGACCAAATTGGGCTCATTGAGAAACTTAAAAACGCAGCGTTGACACTTGAGCGCTTCGTACATGAAGCCAATAATAAGCAGCTTGAAGAACTGTTTATCGGTACGCAAGATCTCATGTATCAGTTTTTTACTGGTTTTGAGCAGAAAACATTAGATCAGATAGTCGATTCACTATACAAGATCCAATACGAAGTCGAAGAGAATACCCGAACGATTACTGCACTGGCTTCGTTTAATAATTTCAAACGCCATTTTTGGCGATTACAGCGCGGGTTAAAGAGCGTAGGGTATAGTTCTGACAGCGGTTTGAAAGGAGAACTCACGAGCAGCATTTATCATGTTGAAGATGAACTCAATTTGCTGTTCACCGAAACTCCTAAGCGAATCGCAGAGAACTTGATACAGGTAAAGTGGTACCGCTATATATCAACAGCCGCATTAGGAGGGGTGACGTTACTGGTGCTGCTTTATGTTGTGTGGCGTGCCAGTCAACTTGAAACTCAATTGATTGTTTCACAAGAGAAAGCACGACAAGCAAACCGCGCAAAAAGTGCCTTTCTTGCCAATATGTCTCATGAGATACGGACACCGCTTAATGGCGTGATTGGTATGTCAGAAATACTGGCAGAAACCAAACTATCCGCAGAACAAAAAGACTGCCTTGGGACTATCTATACCTCTTCTCAAACCTTACTTATGTTGATCAACGATGTTCTCGATCTGTCCAAAATTGAATCGGGTAAACTGGAAATTAATCCACATACGACAGACTTAAGAGAGCTGCTGTTTGATAGCGTGACTCTGATTTCTTCTAAAGCTTATCAAAAGCAGATTAAGTTGGAAGTTGAAATTGATGGCGAGCTCCCAGAGTACATTCATGTTGATGGGAATAAAATTCGCCAAGTGTTGATGAATTTAGCCTCAAATGCGATCAAATTTACAGAACAAGGCTCTATCGTATTCACCGCTAAACGGCTTCCATCATTGGAAACAGAGTGTGTGGTCGAGTTTTCTGTTCGAGATACGGGTATTGGTATCGCAGCAGACCAACAAGAGCACATTTTCAAAGCGTTTTGCCAAGAAGATACCAACATCACCTCCAATATTGCGGGGACCGGATTAGGGCTTAGTATTTCGTCACGTATGGTGGAAATGATGGGAGGCTCGATAAACGTTGAGTCAGAGAAGTACGTGGGCAGTTGCTTTCATTTCCAATTAACCGTAGTGCCATCAGATCATTCTGAACATAAAAATCGTAAACAAACCGTTGTCTATTATTCAGATGCGCCATCGAAACTTTTACTCGATGACTTGTTCCGCCTTGGTTACTCACCACAACTAAAATCAATCGAAACAAACTTGGCGGCAACTGACCTCCCAGAGATCGCTTTGATGGAAGATATTAACCAAGCCAAAACACTGCATCGCTTAGCACCAGAGGTGAAAATCATCATAGTGAAAGATAATCTTAGTGATCCTATGAGTGAGTGTCATTTTATCTCAGGCTATGTGACTCTTCCTATGCTCGGTTCCCGCTTAAGTAGCATGTTGAACTCCGTGCTTGAAAGGTCACAGCCACAACCCCCTCAACATCAACCTGAGCCGATAGAAGCGACTGTACGTCAAAAAGTCCTCATAGTTGAAGATAACCGCGTAAATCAGAAGGTGGTATGTATCAATTTAGATAAGTTAGGGATTGAATATTGGGTTGCCAATGATGGACAAGAAGCGATTGATTTATATAAAGAGCATCATCAAGACATCGGCCTTATCTTGATGGACTGCATGATGCCGAATGTAGATGGCTTTGAGGCAACAGAGCGAATCAGGCGCTATGAAGAAAACCTGCAACTTCAGGCAACACATATCCTCGCTTTAACGGCATCCGTGCTCGATGATGATATTAAACGTTGCTTCGAGTGTGGAATGAACGATTATCTTCCAAAACCATTTAAGCGTGACATGATGCTGCAAAAAATTGATGAACAACAGTTTACGCACAAGGCAGGCTGACCAAGGAGCTTTGGAAAAAAGGGTGATGGTGAAGCTGAAATACAGATACGGGATGCGAATAAATAAGGCTTAAGAGCAAAAAAACGGAGACCGAAGTCTCCGTTTTCTAAAGCTTATGTGTGACTTTCTCTGCTATAGAGAAAGGGGGATGATTACATCATGCCGCCCATGCCCCCCATACCGCCCATGCCACCCATATCAGGCATTGCAGGGCCAGAATCTTGTGGCTTATCAGTGATCATCGCTTCTGTTGTGATCATAAGACCAGCAACTGACGCTGCGAACTGAAGTGCAGAGCGAGTTACCTTAGTTGGATCTAGGATACCCATTGCAATCATGTCGCCGTATTCGCCAGTCGCCGCGTTGTAACCGTAGTTACCTTCGCCAGCACGAACGTTGTTAGCAACAACAGACTCTTCATCACCTGCGTTCTTCGTGATTTGACGGATAGGCGATTCCATTGCACGTAGTGCAACACGGATACCGACGTTTTGCTCTTCGTTGTCGCCTTCAAGGCCAGCAACTTTAGATGCAGCGCGGATAAGTGCAACACCACCACCAGCAACCACACCTTCTTCAACGGCAGCGCGAGTTGCGTGAAGTGCATCTTCAACGCGGTCTTTCTTCTCTTTCATCTCAACTTCAGTTGCAGCGCCTACTTTGATTACTGCAACACCGCCAGCTAGCTTAGCTACGCGCTCTTGAAGTTTCTCTTTGTCGTAGTCAGACGTTGCATCTTCGATTTGTTGACGGATTTGAGAAACGCGACCTTGGATCATTGTTTCTTCGCCCGCGCCATCGATGATGGTTGAGTTTTCTTTAGTGATAGTTACACGCTTAGCTTGACCTAGGTCTTCTAGCGTTACTTTCTCTAGGTCTAGGCCGATCTCTTCAGAGATAACCGTACCGCCCGTTAGGATAGCGATATCTTGTAGCATAGACTTACGACGGTCACCGAAACCAGGCGCTTTAACAGCAGCCACTTTAACGATGCCACGCATGTTGTTCACAACTAGAGTTGCAAGCGCTTCGCCTTCTACATCTTCAGCGATGATAAGAAGTGGACGAGATGCCTTAGCAACTGCTTCTAGAGTCGGAAGAAGTTCACGGATGTTCGAAACTTTCTTGTCGATAAGAAGAATGAATGGGCTTTCTAGATCAACAGAACCCGCTTCTTGGTTGTTGATGAAGTAAGGAGATAGGTAACCACGGTCGAACTGCATACCTTCAACTACGTCTAGCTCGTCTTGTAGAGCCTGACCTTCTTCAACCGTGATTACGCCATCACGACCTACTTTTTCCATCGCTTCAGCAATGATGTTACCTACTGTCGAATCAGAGTTCGCAGAGATAGTACCTACTTGCGCGATAGCTTTTGTATCTGCGCATGGAACAGAAAGGCCTTTTAGCTCTTCAACTGCAGCGATAACTGCTTTGTCGATACCGCGCTTAAGATCCATTGGATTCATGCCAGCAGCAACGGCTTTTAAGCCTTCAGTGATGATTGCTTGAGCAAGAACTGTTGCTGTAGTCGTACCGTCGCCCGCTGCGTCATTCGCTTGCGAAGCCACTTCTTTAACCATTTGCGCGCCCATGTTTTGGAACTTGTCTTCAAGTTCGATTTCACGTGCAACTGAAACACCATCTTTAGTGATCGTTGGTGCGCCAAATGATTTGTCTAGAACAACGTTACGGCCTTTAGGACCTAGCGTTACTTTTACTGCGTCAGCCAGAACGTTTACACCTTCTAGCATTTTAATACGTGCGTCATTACCAAATTTAACGTCTTTAGCAGCCATCTTAATTTCCTTTCAAATTCTTTGTTTCGGGGCGTCTCAGCGTTATCGCGTCATTCTGAACAGTGAGGGACGAACGTGATTCAGAATCTACTCAAATCGCACTCTGTTTAGATTCCAGATAATTCGTTCCTCATTTCTGGAATGACGATATGAATCATCCAATACTGGCTCTGATAACTTTTACTGAGAGTTAAATGAAAAATAGATTACTCGACGATCGCCATGATGTCGTTTTCAGACATAATCAGAACTTCTTTGCCGTCGATTTTTTCAGTTTTCGTGCCGTAACCTTCAGCAAAGATAACGGTATCGCCAACTTTTACGTCCAACGGTTGCACTGAACCGTTTTCTAGAATGCGGCCTTTGCCGACAGCTAGAATGATACCGCGAGTCGATTTTTCTGCGGCAGAACCAGTTAGAACGATGCCACCAGCAGATTTAGATTCAACTTCTTGGCGCTCAACGATAACTCGGTCATGTAGAGGACGGATATTCATCGGTCTTATCTCCTGATAATTTCCATTTAAATTTTGATAGTTGCCACGATTAGCGTGGGTCAAACAATATGTTGGGGGCGATGTGAAAGATCCCAAGGGGGGAACGAAAAAATTGTGAGCTAAAGTGCAGATTCTCACCCCTCATCTTTCCCTGCTTTTCGTTTACTCGTATCCCGCATCTGTTTATCCTACGCTTTTGGTTTCTATCGGCGTTTTGCATGCAAGATAAGCACGGGCTATTAACTGCCCCAATTGAGAGTACATTGCGTACCATGACCATACCGACCATATTCGGTATGGTGGCGATCTTGATGTTTAACTTGGTCGATACCTTCTTTATCTCACTGCTCGGCACACAAGCACTTGCAGCAGTGAGCTTTACCTTTCCAGTTACCTTTGCGATTAACTGCATCACCATGGGGATTGGCATTGGCTTATCGACATGTATCGGTCGATTGCTTGGCCAAGGCAGCGCACAAAATGCAGCACGCTTTACCTGTCATGGCTTATTGCTGGCTCTGCTTCTGGTCGGCTGCGCGTCTACATTAGGTATTATCGCCTTAGAACCACTGTTTACCCTGCTAGGAGCAAAGCAAGAGTTGTTGCCGCTGATATCGGAATACATGTCGGTGTGGTATCTCGCGATCCCATTTTTGGTCATCCCCATGGCAGGCAACAGCGCCATTCGTGCCAGCGGCGATACTAAAACACCCGCCAAGATTATGCTACTGGCTGGCCTTATCAATGGCGTTTTAGATCCGCTACTCATCTTCGGGTATGGGCCTTTTCCTGAACTGGGGATTCAAGGCGCTGCGATTGCCAGTGGTTTCAGTTGGTTTGGTGCTTTGTGTGGCTCACTCTACGTATTGATGGTGCGAGAAAAACTGCTTGCGCCGCCTAAGCTGACAAACATCGTCAGTGACTGGCGACAGATCTTAAAAATAGGCACCCCAGCGGCTTTGTCTAACGCTCTGAACCCACTTGCCGGCGCTATCATCATGATGATGCTGGCCAAACAAGGGACTGAAGCCGTGGCGGCGTATGGCGCAGCGCAACGTATCGAGTCCATTCTTATCATTGTGTTGATGTCTCTTACTTCGGCGCTTACGCCTTTCATGGCGCAGAACTTTGGCGCAAACAACCCTCAGCGCAGTTTTAAGGCACTGTTTCTGAGTATGCGTTTTGCTGTGATGTTCCAAGGTTTGATTTTCTTAATGATGGTGCCGTTGAGCATTCCTTTGGCTGCCCTGTTCTCTCAAGAAGAATCCGTCCGAGGCATATTGTGGCATTACCTGTTAGTCGTGCCCTTTAGCTATGGATTCCAAGGCATTGTGATGATGTTGATCAGTGGGATGAATGCCATGCATCAACCACTCAAAGCCTTTCAATGGAGCTTCATGCGTTTGTTTGTCTTTACCTTGCCATTCGCTTGGATAGGCAGCCAAATTGATGGTGTCGAAGGGCTGTTTATAGGCTTAGCCTTGGGGAACATTGTCGGCGGTATTTCAGGGTACTTGTTTGCGCTTCGTGTGAGGGCTAAAGCAGATGCGGGATACGAAGAGGGATAGTACAAACCAAAAACTGAAAGACAAACGCTGACTACGCAGCGCTTAGTCCATCTTCGTTATATTTATGTCGCTAGAGCAAAGTTGATCGTATTTACCTTCGCTAGATTAACGTTCTGTTTTGCTTGCCACAGATCATAGTGATCCTGCATTGTTAACCAACTCTCCGGGGTTCTACCCAGTGACTTAGAAAGACGTAAAGCCATTTCAGGAGAAACTGCACTTTGGCCTTTAAGAACACGATTCAGCGTAGAAGGGGATACATCAAGCTGCTTTGCAACAAAACGACAGCTATAACCAAACGGTTCCATATATAGGTCATAAATAAACTCACCTGGGTGAGGAGGGTTGTGCATACTCATTAGTGATAATCCTCATAATTTAAAATATAGGCATTACCATCAATAAATTCGAAAGTAATACGCCAATTACCATTTACTGTGATTGACCAAATACCATCTCTATCCCCTTTTAATGGGTGAAGCTTAAAGCCAGGTAGATCAACATCATCAATAATGGTTGCAGTATCTATAGCTGCCAACTGCATCCTAAGCTTACGCTCATGCTTAGCTTGAATACCGGCTTTACTGCCAGTCTCAAAAAACTTTTTGAGACCTTTATGCTTGAATGTTTTAATCATACAGAGAGTGTAGCGTGTTGCGCATCATGAATCAAATTTCAAGCGACTTAAGAGCAGATGCGAGATTCGGGTAAACGGGATGCGAAGAGCCTCAAAAACAGATACGAGATTCGAAGAGCTTGAGAGCAGAAAAAGACTAAAAAAAGGAAGATGACATGGAAGACACCACTTACAAAATGTTCTATGACGCGCCGATTGGCAAGATGATCATTGTGAGCAATGGTGTGTCGCTTATTGAAATTGACCATGTAAATCACGAAGAGCTAATGATTAGCAATCCAGATGACCTTTGCCAACTGGCAGCGAAACAGTTAGATGAGTACTTCGCAGGTCATCGAATAGAATTCGATTTGCCATTAAGAGCGATAAAAGGCACTGAGTTTCAAAAAGTAGCTTGGCAGGCTTTAACAACCATTCCTTATGGCGAAACCATCAGTTACGGTGAGCAAGCAAAGAGAATGGACAACCCAAAAGCCGTAAGAGCTGTGGGTGGTGCGAACGGCAAGAACCCATTTAGTATTGTTGTTCCCTGCCATAGAGTCATCGGCGCGAATGGGACATTAACCGGCTACACCGGCGGCATGAACCGCAAGGAATGGTTGTTGGATTTTGAACGTTCGGTTATAGATAAAACGCAATAATTTGTCTCACTAGAGCAAAAATATAAACGTTTCGCCATCAAGAACCGCCATTATCACCAGACAACATATAGTCTATATTTAAAATTTCATATGAAGAGGTAATGATAATGTCCACTGAAACGATAGGTTACTTAAAAAAGCACGCAGCCAACCTCGATTTATCTGAACCTATGACCATTACTCAAAATGGTAAGCCCGCTTATACGATTGAATCTTATGACGATAGAAAGCATAGAGAAGAAGCTATAGCGCTAATGAAACTATTATCGTTTTCTATTGATGATGCAAAACATGGCCGAGTCAATTCAGGTACTCAGGTTCGAGATAAACTGGCAAAGCGTAAACAATCGGTTCAATAATCAACATCATCGATACGCTAATAAAAATACGCTCGATTATTTGAGTTTAATCCCATAGGTGTCAATATGGGCAAGTAGCTCATTCGATGTAATTCTATGCTTAACGAGCAAGTCAACCTTGAATGGAAGTGACGATTGTTCTAAACGATCTTGCAAGCCTGCGACGACACTTAACGAAATACCGTCCCCCTCGATAACAATATCGATGTCAGAGTTATCTTTATAAGTTCCAAGGGCTCTAGAACCAAACACCCAGGCATGAATGACTGAAGCATGGTTCAAAACAACATCCTCAATCAGCTGATATTGATGAGGCTTAAGGCCGACAGAGCCTGGGCTAACCAAATAACTATCGTTCACATTTAACCTATTGATCACATTTACTCTCTTGATCACATTTAAGCTTTAAATAGAGTGTGACTTGCCCTATCACTGGTGAAAATGACTCTAAGATCAGTGACTGAGCTTCAAGGACATTTTCCTCATCATAGGTGTGAGACAATAAATTTCGTTTTATGAGTGCTTCAAGCATGATCTCACACTGCTCCGAAGATAGGTGCTTAGCTTCTAAGGCTGTACGAAAAACGCTCCTCGGCGAAGCCACATCAAACCCTTCAAACTCAAGTAAGTCTTTAAGGGTCTTCCATGTAAGCTCAAAAGAAAATTCAAAAGTTTGTACTAACCCAGCAAGCTCTAACTCATTGTAGCTATCTTGTGAGCACGCTCTCTCAAGCCTTTGCTGCGCTTTCATTAAGTTTTGCAGTCGTTGCTTCCAACGGTCTGGGTTTGAGTTCATATAAACAGCCTAGGGATAAGGTAAAAGACAAGTATAGTATGAGCCTTAAGCTACCTAATCATTCAAGAAATGTCACTCTTTCGATATATATCAAGGCCGTTCTTTTTGTCTTTTGTTTAAGGTAGTGTCCTTCTGTTCTTCCCTACCTGTATATCCTGCATATTTTTCTCACCCAACACCTGCCCTTAAAGCTCTTCGATACTCGATTATCCGCATCCCGCATCTATAAAAAAGCCCGCACTTTGAAGTGCGGGCTTTCAAAATCGTTACAGCTCAGTGAACCGCTGAGCCAAACAACTATTTAACTACTGACTATTTAACGATCACATCACCTGACATTTCTGCCGGGATATCAATACCAGACAGAAAAAGCATCGTTGGTGCTAAGTCAGACAGTTTACCGCCCTCTTTGAACTCAACGTCTTTGCTGCCCACGTAGATAAGCGGCACTGGCAAGTTAGTATGTGCAGTGTGGATGCCACCCGTTTCTGGGTTAACCATCATTTCTGCGTTACCGTGGCCAGCAGTGATAAGCAGTTGGCCATCGGCTTCTTTAATTGCTTCAACCACTTTGCCAAGACATTCATCTCATAGGCCCAACGTTGAATAAACTAATAGCAACAAGCAAATCAAAACTAAAGACTCGTGTGGGGTAAAACTTGCGCCGTTAAGCCGCTATGCTAATCTCATTTTGTTAGGTGGTTACTCGGCCCTCAGGTAACCTTCAGTGAAAATCGAGCGTTGGTGATAGGCGCTTACATCAAGAGGACGGCATCATGTTAGCTCCAATTCTCAGTGCGTTGTTAATGACGATTCCCTTTATCGCGGTCAGTGATAAGGTTCCTTCTTGGCTCAATGTCACCGGCTGGGCGTTGATCGTATTGATGCTGTTGCTAGGCTGGGCAACATTAAAAGCCGATAACATCATCGCTTGGTGTGAAAAGCAACGGGATAACGACCGCCCGACTCGTTAACACGAAGGCTTACCTTTTACTCACATTAACGTATCGAAAGCCGCCGCCTTAAAACGGCGCATTTTCGCTAGGGCTTGTCTTTCACGTCTTGTATTTTCTTCTCTTCTGCAGCATCGGGACGTCTTGAACACACCTCTTCAAATTGATTTAACGTCGTTTCATCGATCGCGCCTGATTGGTGTAAATCATTGACGGTCTCACTCACTGTCTTCAATACATCGCTCATCTCATCCTCACTTTGATGCTCACAACCTTTGCTTTTGTCCTCTGAGCTTAACAGAAACGATACCAAAACGAACTCATAAGATCAGTCGCAACTGGCAAAGTGAATCAGCGCTTTTCAACGTTAAGCAAACCTTAACTTAAAGACTCAAGTTTGCGACAGAACCGGGGATTCGCAAGAATACGGCGTTGATATGTGTCTTAATCAAAACTTGCAAAAAAGTAATCCATTGGCTTACACTTCATTTATGCATACAATCGTTGAATTACCCGAATACAAGAAACGAGTTGAAAAGCTCCTTTCTGAGGAAGAGAACAAGCAAATCATTAATTATCTAGCAGAGCACCCGAAAGCCGGTGTGTTAATGCAAGGGACAGGTGGAATTCGTAAGCTCAGGTGGGCAAAAGAGGGCAGTGGTAAAGTGGTGGTGTAAGAGTTATCTATTACTACCATAGTGAAGAAATACCATTATTTATGCTTTCTCTCTTTGGCAAAAACGAGAAAGCTAACTTATCTAAAGCTGAATGTAATGTTCTTAATAAACTAACCAAAATACTTGCAGACAGTTACGGGAGGCAATCATGACTAATGCATTTGAAAGTATCCAGCAAGGTCTAATGGAAGCCATTGAATTCGCAGATGGCGAAAACAAAGAGGCTACAGTTCACAAGTTTGACTCTGTTGACGTTAAAGCGGTGCGTAATAATGTAGCAATGACTCAGACTGAGTTTGCATCTACATTTGGTATCAGTCTAGGTACATTACGTCACTGGGAGCGTGGAGATAGAACACCAAGAGGTCCTGCTTTAGTGTTACTGAATGTACTTGCGAAAGATCCCCAAGCAGTAATCAGAGCTCTTGCTTGAACTACTACACCTCTAAAGGAGTGTTAATTCCTATCGCTCTACCATTAGAATAGAATCGGCTTACATTGTCTCTTATAGGCGTTTAACGTGTTGGTCGTCCCTACCACCAAAAGATTTATGCTGGTGACCTTAACCCCTCAAGTGGAAGCGGGTACACCTAAAATGCAATGAGATTAAATGCAATGCATTGCAATGCAATGTGACATCACACATAAAACACAGATAACGGCTTGACGTCACCACTGAACATTGGCTAACTTTATAAAAACAGCCGTACACGGTTGTCTTTAGACTCAATATTGCCATGTTCTGGCACTAAGCGAGATAAGTATTGCGGTCTCGCTTCAACCTCGCCATTAAGGTACTGCCTTATAAATAACGGGAAATGGCCTTCCCCTTTACACTCAACTGCACCATGATCGCACCTCTTTGTGCGTCATGCAGTGTCACTCGCGAGACCTTCATACTCTCGCTCACTAACTGGCGACACCGCTTGTATTGCTGTGTTGCAGTGCTGCTGATTGTTACTCAGCGCTGAGATGGGATTGCCCATCAAGGACCTGACAACCTCACGCGCAGACTTGATCATGCTCCACCCTGATCACACTTAACTCTCTATTTTCTTACTGAAACGTACAGCATTCGGATTATCGAATCACGTACGTTCGGCTTACTTTTATCATGCCTAAAGGATTTTACTTATGGGTAGACAATCAAATGAAAAAAAACGCAACCGAGCCAACAATGCCGGCGGCGTTCCCGTCGATGCGTATAACGTCGCCCTTGCCATCGCCAATGTGTTGCATGAACTCAGACCCAAGACGTCGGGCGTGCTGACTGAACCCACTACGCCCCTCAACCTTTATCACATTTACTTCCTGTATTTATGGATCGCAGGCCATCTGTCTGGCATCGAAAGAGAACAGGATATTCCCGATCTGGTGTTGGTCTCAGGGCGAGTCGATTGTGCGCTTCATCACCTTCGCCGAGTGCGTGAAGGTGGCGTTTCATGGGTCGAATATGCCATACCTTGCGCCCTGGCAAAGGAAACCGTGTATTTATGGCAACCCATGCCAGACGCGCTCAATGCCGTCTTTAGCTATTGGCTCACTCATCATGACACGGAGCTTCGCCTCACTAAAATGCAAAAGAAACAGCTCTTTTGGCGATTAAAAAAGAGAAAGCTACGCACGCCGGAGGCGCTGAGAAGCCAACTTGTGCTGCGAAAAGACCTCTTGTATTCCTACATCGAGCGAATGGCACATTGCGATCCTTATCTCTCACTTCCAGCTCAAAAACTCATCACAGCCAAGAAAGTCCACCATCACAGTGCACTGAGTTACCAAATGCTGAACTGCGATCAAATTCGCTATGAGATTTTTTGTGCGCACAACCGCTATTTGCAGAGACTCATTCCCCAAATAAACCAGCGTCATATTAAACCCTTTTGTGATGTCAGGCTTCCCACCACTGGCGCACTTATTCCCGTCTTTACAACGCTTAACGAGCGTCCCCCTTACCTGAAAAAAGCAGGCGCGATCGTGGCGTTCACTCTCGAACTGACCGAGGGCGCTCGAACCTATATTCCAATACCGCCCATTTCCATTGGCTCTACGCGCGCGATCCCGATTCCCAAGCTGAGTCTCTTCTTTGGTCACCTTCGCCAACAACTGGCAACGGTGCCAGAAAGAAACGCCTCCCAAGACGCGCTTCGTGAGTATTACAACGCGCGCACCTACGAGCTGGCGTTGTTATTTGTCCTTCTTACCGGCGCTCGTCCTACTCACCACATCTCGATAGAGCGGGAAGCCTGCTTTGATTTACAACGCGCCCTTATCAAAGACAAGGGACGCTACCGCCTTATCGATATTCCGAACTACTTACGACAAGCGATTGAGTCTTACCTTAAACTTCAAGCGCGCGTGCTCCAAACGTTAGCGCCCAATGACGCTTCTGCCATGGGGCCCCTATGGTACTTGATTGATGAGAACAACGTCGCCGTCCCCCTCACCGCAAAAACCTTGAGGTTGTTTATGCATGCACAGTGGCAGCATTGCTTTCAACAAAGGCTGGGGGCCCCCGAAGAAAAAGTCGTCCCTTACCAGCTTCGTCACAGCTTTGCCCAACACGCCTTGATGGCCACTCACCCACGCTTAACCACCCAACAAATTGATGTACTGATGGGCCACAGCGAACTGGGTGAACACCTTGGCAGCGCTTATGCTTTTCAAGCTTGCAACCAAACATTGATTGCGCATTTGAACCACTGGCCATCGCGGCTGCAGCTCTCTGCCCTTACGCCCTACCCTTCAAAAAAGGACCGTGCCTTATGAACCGTCAAAGCCACACCGCAAAACACATCCATCACTTCTATCAACAGCAGTCGATAGCGTGCGCTGAAGTTGACGCCTTCGAGGCCTTCTTAACGCTGCTTTTTCAAGAGAGGGGCCAAGAAAGTGAGCATGAACGCCAATTGACCGAGTCACAAATGGCCTCGATAAACCGAGCCATTTCAGGTATCCCAACAGGCCGGCAAAGAGCCTTAAAACGGGCGCGTGATGAGACGCTTTATTACCTAAACCAGGTGTGTGGCTGGGTCTTACCACCGGTAAAGGTGCAACAATTTAACGATCATGAACACTTGTGGTTGGTCTCGCTGTATCAACAAAGTGCAAGGGCCCATGCTATCTCTTTGCATTACCAACAAGAGAGCCTGCATCGTATCAAGCACAGAGGCAGCCCAAACTTGGCGTGGACCGTGTTGACCTTGATGAGAGAAGTGGCGCCTCTGCCGCTCAACGCTTGGTGTGAAAGACTCAATGATCCCACCCCGCTGGAGCGCATTGGCGATCAACTCACCCTAACCATCACGCACCCTGTTAACCTGTCGTATTTTGATGATACCGAACCCGTCAGTTTTACGCGCTACGCCGTATCACCGATTGCTGCCCGCGCCTTCTATGACTGGCAGTGCCGACAAGAGCCGGGCAACCCAAGAGTGACACTTAACCGATTGCTCAACTCACTCGAGGATTTTTATCCCTCTGCGCAGCGCAAAGCGCTTACCCCTCATCAATGGCAACAATCTGTCCAAACCTTATGGCTTCATCGCTTCGCCATCCCCCCTGAAATATTAAAAGATTTCTCTGATCCCATGCGCCATGTAAGTGCGTTACCACAAGAGGCGGCCTCATCGCGCGTAGCCAAAGCGCAAGATATTTATCAGCCGCCATCGTTTGCAAAGATAAAACCCAAAGATGCGAACCAAGAGACTCCGTTTCATCGCTGGCCTCACGCCATGCTCATCAAGTCGCTCAATACGCCCCAACAAGCTGCGCCCACTCAGCCCGAGTGGCAAGCCGACAACCTGTTGCCCCGCTTATTGTTTGATTATGTGCAAGAGCTGAAGCAATTTGGCGGCGTGAAAAAAAACACCCTCAGCCCCGCCACCTTGCTGCGCTACACCAGTTTTAAAAATGAACTGTCGACGACCCCACTCCCTCTCTCGATCGCCAATGACAGGGAAGCCCTGCAACAATGGGCCAAAGACCGATACCGCCTCATCCAAGACGAGACAATGGAAAAATGGACTCTGTATCAATTCTTCCGTTTTCTCACTCAGCAATCCATCACTGAGCACTTAGATCTCTCGACCTTCATCAAACCGACCCAAAGCCTAAAAATTGATGCCCTTTCTCTTAGCGCTGAAGAGGTGCACCACCTGGTCACTCAGTTATTAACGCACAGCCTGTCCCCGATGCAGGCGTTATTTGCGAGTGTCAGCGCGTTATTGAGTTATTACGGCGCCCTTCGACGCGGGGAACTCTTACGCCTGCGCCTTCAAGATATTCGATGCACCCACGAAAAAGGTCAGTTATTTGCGATCTACATTACCAATACCGAGGAAGGCAAAACAAAAAGCGGAGACGCGCGCACGGTTCAGGTTGTGATGCCCGAAATCGGCGCCAAATTAATACGGTTGTTACTGGCGTTCAAAGCCAACCGCCCTCCTAGCGAGCCATTCATTGGCTTTGAAGACGAGTCCATCCATTTACGAGCGCGCCACTACCTTTTGCCTATCACGAAAGTGCTCAAACAATTACACGGTAAAAAAGCGCGCTTTCATCACCTTCGCCACAGCGGCGCCAAGCTGCTCTATCAACAAGCACTTTGCCTTGCTAACGGTGCGGCGCCAAAGGCTTGGCATAAAACGCATCAACCCGTCACCGCGTCTCTCTTCTCAACATCCGTTGTTGAGCAGCGATTTCAATACTGGTTGCAAGGGCGTTCATTTTCAGAGTTAAACAATATGCTGCTGTTTGATGAAATCGGTCGAATGCTGGGCCATCAACACTATGCGACAACTCGACTGCATTACCTGCATGGTATGGAATGGGTCGCGCCTGCCTTTCTCCCTCAACAGCGAGAATACACACATGCCGAGCTGAGATACCTCTGGGGAATGAAACCAGGTTCCAATGATATCACTCGTCTTCTGATGAGGCTTAGCCCTCAATACGCCCAGCTTTCATCCTCTGAAAAGCAGCGCCACCTGCCGAGCTTTACTCATGCACAGCTGACGGAGGCTCTGAGCCAACGTTTGGGCAGCAAGCGCAAACCAAATGGTGATAAAGAACAGCTTCAAGAGGCGGAGTCAAACGACAACGAGTGGATTGGACTTTGGACAAAAGGCGTCTCAAGTGGAACCCAAACCCGCCCTTATCGTTTTCAGTGGGAAACTCGAGAGCAAATCAAACGCTTAAAAGAAACGCCTTTGGCTTTTTCCATGGTGAGTGACGCATGGCGCGCCTTTGGGCAATACCAAGGCATTGAATGGAATAAAGCCGCACGAACCGCCCTACGTCCCCTTGGCGAGCTACACCTCGAAAAGAAACCGCCGCAAAGCGATGACGAGGGAATGATCAATGGCAAGCAATTGTATTTTCTTAGCCCATGCAACCAAAAGGTGGAAAAAGCGCTCCACACCCTCAAGCAATCACCGCTCAAATACCATTGTCATATCACGCTGCATCAAAACCGAAAACGTCTCGACAGTAAAAAATGGGACTTTATACAGGCGGCTTTACTCACAGCAAAAGACACCGCGAATAAAATCATCATCCCCACCGGTCGCACTCAACTCAAGATAGCGTTGGAGTTAGAGGTCACCGATCCACTTCTTCTTGAGCAATTTCAAACCTGGTGGAACACCATGATACTTAACGCCTCACAGCCAAAAGGACACACATTATGAACACATTGAACTTTCAACCAAAAGTACACGCACGCATTACCGAGCTGGTTAGCGGCATCAAAAAAGGCAGCGAGCATCCCTTTGTCACCTTCATTGTCACTGATAAATCGCTTCACCTCATTGGCGGCGCGACGGAGAAGCTCATCATGACCACGTTGGACAGAGCGTCGGATTGCACATTGGACAACGCCGCTTTCTCGTTTAGCGCCACCGCTTTTGCCAACCTATGGCTGTGCCAAACCAATCATATCGACCAAAAAGAAACGATTTCATTGCAGCTCCGTCATGACAACCAACAAGACGGCATCGTGCTGGAAGGGCGAACCGAACTGAACTCCTTTCGCTACGCCCTCGCGCAGCCCGCTTGTGAACATCATCTGGCCTTCTTTGATAGCGTCATGACGCACCCCAAGCAAATTATTGAGACCAAGCAAGCGCTGGCGATATGTCAACTGGCCAATACCTGCACCCCTTTCTCAGTGTTTGAGGTCAACAAAGACAGCAACCGCGTTCAAATCGAGCGAGACAACGACATCATTCCTTTCGCGCTTCCTAAGGGTATGAACATCGACATCGATATGGCCCTGACTCCAGAGGCCAAGCACTCACTGGAATCGATCGCGCAAACAACACAAAGCGAGACCTTGTCTGTCTATATCGATGATGAGCAAGCGATGTTTAGCGATGGAGAGCAGGTGTATTGCCACTCCCTGGCGCCATTGCGCGCCTACCGAGAAAGACAGCAGCAACACTTTGAGTTAGAAGCCAAAGTGGTGATTGATGTTCATGAATTTAAAGCCGAAAGGGACAATTTTCAAAAAATCGAAGAGATTAAAAAAACCAACCAAGCCTTACTTTACCTCACCCCTGAGAGTATGTATTTCGCGAGCTTAGCACCCAAAGTTGGCGCCTTAATGGCACTCACGACCAAGAGTATCATTACTTCACAAGAACAACTGTATAGCGTCAACCTCAACGCCTTATCAAATGTACGTATCAAAGACATCACATCGGCTGATCAAGTCAAGATGACAGTGCTGCGCAGCGCGCAAGGTGAACTCAAATTGGGGTTTCACAATGACGAAGATGGGAAGCACCCTTATTACAGTGTGCCTTTGGAGCGTGCTTTGCCACTCTTGCCTGAGCTAAAACGGATCATCGATATCTCACAGCTCTCAAGTGATAAGCCTGAACAAAACGATCTGTTTGGATTTGATGACGTGTAATGCCATTAATGAGAGTCAGTAAGTGCTCAGACGTCGCGTAGGGAAGGCTTGATAACAAGACCGATGCCGATAAGTAGTGATTCTACAATCAACATGTCTAAGATCAGATCCATTGCCTTAAAAGTCACAACTACGTTAATCACGTATAGCTTCGCCCTCTGTACGTTACTTGCGTATACTTTGCGAATGAAAAGTATATTTCGAATCAACCATATTTGAAAAGTATCGTAATGAATATCTAAGTGATGATGAGTTTAGGCTTTTTCAAGCTGAGTTAATGTCTAATCCAAAACAGGGGGACGTGATTCAGGGTACAGGTGGTTTGCGAAAGATTCGAGTTGCAAGTAAGGGCAAGCGTGGCGGGTCTCGTATTATCTATTACTTCCTCGATGAAAAGCGTCGGTTCTACTTACTGACAATTTATGGCAAGAATGAAATGTCCGATTTAACCGCAGACCAAAAGAAACAACTAAAGGCTTTTTTATGGAGGCGTGGCGTAATGAGCAATCGTGATCTATTTACAGAGTTAAGTTCAGCTCTTATTGAGGCTCAAGAGTATTCCAAGGGCAAACTAACTCTTAAAACTCATCATGTTAAAGATATCCGCGAACTAGATATTTCACCTGATGAAATCGTGAGTATTCGTGAACAGTTTAATATGTCGCGTGGTGTGTTTGCGCGTTTGCTGCATACATCATCTCGTACACTAGAAAACTGGGAACAAGGGCGTAGCGCACCAAATGGACAAGCGGTAACTCTTCTAAAATTGGTTCAGCGTCATCCGGAAACTCTGTCTCACATCACTGAGCTCTAAGCGCTTAAGAATTTAAAATACTTTTTGTGACTGCTCACCGCCTATCGGGCGATGCTTCTTTCGTTAGCCATTGCTCGATAGTATCGAGACTTACGCAGCTTCACTAAGTGCTTACCTTTTTCTTTGCAGCTTGTACTCCAATTTAACGACAAAGCTGTGCCACGAGGCATCCGCTATGTGTTTCGCCAGTTTGCGGTTTTTCATCATATTGGATTTCAACGTCTCGACAATCACAGCGTGGTTTTTGTCAACGAAAGTTAGACTCACGGTCAAGCCAGCAAGGCTGCTTTCTTGATTGTGCAGTCTTGTGAGACAGTTGTGCCACCTCGCCTATTCATGAGTATCTATTTACTCACAATTTGAAAAAAACAGCATTATTGCGTATTATTTTACACATAAACACAAGTGAGGTGCAGCCAATGGAAGAATTAACAGTACAAGCTTTTATCAAAGGTGAATGGCTCGATGTTGCTCTCATCTCATTCCCTAAGAGTGCTCAGCATAACTTCCAAATTTCTGAACTCAATTATCTCAGTGATTATGCTCTCTATCATCATGATAAAGACGATTTGCATGCAGTTTCGATCAATCACCCTGTTTCTTTTTTCTTTGATGATATGGGAAAACCTGGTTGGTTAAGATTCCTAGACGACATAATGCCAAGTGGTGCTAGTAGAAGGTACTGGGTCAAGCACTTAGATATTGAGGATCTAAGCTTCGATGAACAAGACTTTGTTTTACTTAAGTTTGGGACGATGTCGCCTATCGGCAATTTACGGGTGAAAGAGTCTCTTCCTGAGCGTTACGAAGTATCAGACAACCTCTATTTCTCTGTTGAGGATGTTAAGAACCGAGCGGGTGATTTCCTCGACTATGCACAGCAAAGAGGCGCAGCGGCAGGTGGAGCGACGGGCGCGGGAGGAGAGGCCCCTAAATTACTCCTACGTAGCGAGATAACCCCTCACACTGGCGACGAAAAAATATGGATAGATCCCTATCAAGATGACCCTAGCAATCACGATTTACACTACCTGGTAAAATACCCCAGAGGTTCGAGAAGCACCGTCGACTGTAATATTCTAAGAGCTGAGTTCTATTACTATCATGCACTTACTGAAATGGGTTTTGATACGATTCCAATACAAGGCATGCGCTTAGAAGAAGGTCTTAATTACCCTTCGTTATGGCTACCTAGATTTGATATTCAAATCAATAAGGAACAGGTGGAAAAATTCGGTATGGAATCCGTATACTCCATGCTAAATAAAGGTGCAGGAGTCACTCTCAACCACGAAGCCACTATCAGAAGCCTCATAGAAAAGATGACCCAAAGCCACATGGTTCAACATCAAGGGTATGCTTTCGACCCCCAGGAGTTCGTCGTTGAGTGGGTAAAGCGAGATTTACTCAATATCTTGTTTGGGAATAGTGACAACCACGGAAGAAATACTTCCTTCCTGAGAGGAGACGGTTTTATTAAGCTGGCTCCTATATACGACTTTGCACCAATGAAAGCCGATCCCGAGGGCATTCCAAGAAGCACAAAATGGCAAGCACCACTCGAAGTCGGCGGAACCTATGATTTTATAGGAATAGCTGAATCCCTGTCAGATCTAGTACCAACAGCCGTCCTTCTTGAAGAACTAAGAGATACAGCCGCTAAATGCCTTGACCTTAAAAAGAGACTGGAAGAACAAGGTGTACCAAAACAAATCTTGGAGATGCCAGCAATTGGGTTTAATCATATATCTGAAAAATTGACAAAATGGGGGCTAGCATGAGTAAGAGTAGCCGATCAAATAAAGAGACTGTATATGAGACCGTAGCTCGCCTAAGAGCAAGCCGAGAACAGCCAAAGTCAATAGCTTCCCATCAACCAACACACTCGGGAAAGAGTAAATTACAACCAAATACTCAAGCAAAACAGAAGGTATCTAAGAACTCAAAAGCGATCAGGGCATCTGATCGTAAAACGGCTATGGACGATATTATCAAACAACTCTTGCTTGGTGGGCTCACACAAGGCCAAGCCCTTAGAACACTGCGAGTGAACATACTAGGCCTAAAACAGGATGTTTTTGCAAAACTCGTCGATGTCTCAAGAAAAACACTCTCAGATATTGAGAATGATAGAGGTAGCTACAACACCGAGGTTCTAAACAAAGTATTCAAACCTTTTGGTATGAAAACGGGGTTAATTCCCTCATCGCCGAGTTTGCTCATTTCTCTATTAAACAGTAACGAGACAGAGTGATACAAACTACAGTGAACTCTGATGCAATTCCACAAAGGCGGAGAACAAGCTGACAGGTTTGGGTTTGATGACACATCAGCGGCGCACCAATGAGCCGTCATTTTTGATGAAAAAACCACCAAAACACTGGACATCGATCCAGTAAAAGGCTAGAGTCAATATTGAACGTTTTATAGGCTATCGGAAGAAATGGGCGTGAAGACACGCTTTAGGATTTGGAAGATACCGTGAAATGCGTTGGCAGATGATGACCTTGCGTCACGCCGCCACACACAATATGCAGTTGGGATAGGAAGGGTGCAACCTTCCTACCCCGTACCGGCTGCGACACGTTTAAGCAGACCCAGCCGATGGCTCGATTCTAGCGAATTCCATTGGTGAGGGACAGATCTATTTAAGATCTGATATCAATGGAGGCCGCTATGGCTCATCTTCGCATCCGTCCTAACGGGCGCATTCAGTTCGATCTTCATTTGTACGGCCAACGCTTTCGCGAAGGTACCCAGCAAATGGCCACCCCAAAAAATGTCAGGCTTGCTCAAGCCACCCTCAAACAAATGAACGCCGAGATTGACCTTGGCACCTTTCAATACCGTGATTACTTTCCACACAGTAAAAAAGTGGCCTTGTTTGAACGCTTACAGCGCGAGAAGTACCCCGACCACCTGTATCCTTTTTTCAATGACTTTGCGAATCAGTGGTATGAGCGTCAAAAAGGCAATTGGAAAGCCAGTTATAAAGGCGTGGTAAAAAACACCCTTGAGCAATACCTCATTCCGCACTTTGGCAATACCTTAGTCTCTGAAGTGTCGCTCTCTCAAGTGGAATTTTTTCGTCAGACCCTGCAAGAAGCTCGTAAGGCCAATGGCGAGCGACAACTCACCAACAAGCGCATCAATAATATTTTATGGCCGCTGATTGCCATTCTGAGCCTCGCCGCCGAAGAGCATCACTTTGATTACCCATTTCGACGCTACAAATCCCTGAAAGAGGAAAAAGCGGATTCGAAACCGCTGACCATGGATGAAGTCCGTACTTTCTTAGAATGCTGTGATACGCAATGGCATGATTATTTTTTACTGCGATTCTGGACGGGCATGCGAAGTTGTGAAGTGCATGGCCTGTATTGGGAGCACATTGATTTTGACCATCGCTTGATTCGCGTGAGACAAAATTATGTGAATGGGGAAATTTGCGATGTGAAAACACCCAAATCTCGTCGTGATTTGCAGATGTGCGACACCTTGTTCGCAGCGCTAAAACGTCAGTGGGAAATGAGAGGTGAGTGCAGCCCATTTGTGTTTCCCTCTAAAACAGGACAAGGGCTAGATACGCATTACATCAGCAAGCATGTTTGGCACCCAACGTTGAAAAAAGCAGGCCTGAAACCACGTCGCGCTTACGAAACGCGCCATACCGCTGCGGTGCTGCACATTGCCGCGCATGAGAATCCGCTCTATATCTCACACAAACTCGGACACAGCGACACCAAGCTACTGTTTGAGGTCTACGCCCCTTATGTCGCCAATGCTTCCAGACAAGACGGGAACGCGTTTAACGACATGATGTTAGGAGGTGCGGCATGATGATACTGACCTTTAACCGCGCTCAATACTTCCATCAAAACCTAATGGATAATGATCAACTGTACGCCTTTGCATTAGGCTCTGAACTGCCTTCGGTTTATACACTCATCGGCAACAAACAAGAAATGGCGTTAAGTTCATTGAACGAACAAGGCCGTTTAGAAGCGATAGCCAAGCAATGTTATGAGCGTTTTATGGAAGATCCAACGTTGCAATTGGTACTCAATAAGTACGCCGACAGTATGATGACCTCGGGCATGGTTATGTTTCACGATGTTCGATTACACGCTCAGTCCCCTGGACTGACTTTAGCGAAGTACTACTGCGCACTTAAACAAACGGATGGGCATTTGGATAGATCGATGGTGTGGGAAAAACACCTTCAATGGTGCCAAGCGTTATCTTTTGCTTTGTATGAACATTGCCAAGATCCACGCAGTGATATTTGTTATGGCGAGAAGACCGTCATTATCGATAAGCCGCATAACAGGCAGTGTTACAGCTACACGACCATCAAGAAACCGGTGTCGTTTCAGCTCAACCGATATCAGTACAGGCAAGTGCCTTGGCAGTGGCAAGACTAGCGCTCCTGATAACACGGGAATACCGATAACATGGGTGACCCGTATTTTTCATTCAAGTTTAAACTCAGAAAGTGCGTCTTTCACGCTTAGTCATAATGTCACCTGTTTTAGTCTCGAGATGATCATACATCACCTCTTAATCAGGTGGCCAAATTAACTATGCCACTACAAACAGTAGCCATGTGATTCATACCCGCTTGTTATATGCCTTTCATGTACCTATACTTGATGCGCACATTAAATACGCATAAGTGATTATCATGAGAAACGCATATAGCACGCAAGCGCCTAAAAAATCTGCAAACTTAAGCTTAAATAGCGAATTACTCGCTGAAGCTAAGCGCCTGAATATAAACCTCTCAGCAACAATGGAAAAAGCGCTTGAAAAAGAAGTGAGCCAACGCCGTAAAACTGAGTGGTTGGAGCAGAATGCAGATGCTATCAGTGCTTGCAACGAACTAACCGAAAACCACAGTCTGTTTTCCGATTCTTACAGAATATTCTAATGTCACAGTTTTCACTATACCAAAATAACGATAAAAGCACTGCTACCGCTTATCCATACTTTGTTGATGTTCAAAGTGAAATACTTGATACGCTAAATACCCGACTGGTGATCCCATTAACACCAGTTGAAATGTTAGAAAAGAAAGCCCCTACTCACCTATGCCCAGTAATCCATATTGATGAAGGTGACTTCGTGATCCTCACTCACCAAATGGCAAGTGTGCCGACTAAGATCTTACGTGAACCAGTCAATGAATTGAATACATTTAGAAACGAAATCATTGCTGCTATTGACTTTCTGATTACTGGCATTTAACGCTCGATATACGCCAATAGCTCCGGTGAGCTCACCTTCGCTTTCACCACCAAGTCCACATGAAAGGGGCTTTGTGAAGATAGATAGCAGAGGTATCAAGGATACATTTTCATACAACAGCAAGCTCCTTCAATAGAAGACCGAGCCACTGAGGAGTCACATTCCGAGGCACATGAAGAGAGCATGCCCCGCTTCAAGACGTAGCCATTCTTGTTGAGATCGATGCTGAGACATTTACGAGTACCTTTAACGAGCAAAGTTAAAGGTTACGACGTTTATTGAAAGGATTGAATGAGTCGATTTAAAGACGCTTACAACACATGGCTGTTGTTGTGTATCCGTGATGAACCTTAAATAAAGCTTCGCTTAAACTTCTCATGGTTTTCGATATTCGACCTCAAATCTTCTTTATCCCAAATTTGAAGTTCCCACGGAAAGTAAAAGTTACTTCTATTTTTAAAATAGATGTGAAGTCCTTTATAGCCTTCCTTATCGCGCAAATACCAGTTTTTCAAACCAAGTTCATCTTGCCAGTTATCCAGCTCTTCCATCACTTCTGCGATCTCGGACTTGGTTAATATAATCCTTGCCCCAAAAATATCATTGAGCCAATTGTTCACCGGATACTGATTGTCGCGCTCACTATAACGCGCAATTTTATCGTCGATACTTTCTCTTGTTTTTACTCGATAAAAGTATTTCAACTCAATATGGGAGGTCATGAGATAGTCATTGATACTTTCATGAAGCACTAAGCGGTATTTATAGATATGAGAGGCAGGGACGTTCGAGATTGTCCTAGATAGCTTCACTTGCTCAAACATCCCCTGCTCAAAGCAAGACTCAGAAAACTCTTTGTGAATTCTATTGATCTCTTCAATGAGTTTTTTAACTTGCTCTTTCATCCCACCTCCATGATTTTAACGGACTGATGAATAATCTGACATGATTAAATACAGATGGAAGTATAGCAAGTTTGGGAATGGAAGCTAAAGCAAAAGCCACAAAAGCGCCTCTCCGCATAAGCCAATCGCTTTCCATGATAGTACGCCGTATCTTGAAGGGAAACTTGAGTTGAACATGCTTGAGTCATCCTGACCACCAGTGCGCGAAATCTAAATTGATAAAGTAAGCCTAGGTACCAATTTAGAGACCGCCAAATACTTGGGTGTCCTGTATTTTTCACATCACATTAGTCTGTAGGGAATTTTTGCTTCTGATGTAGAGCTCGCATAATACGGATAATTGAACCTTCAACCCAATATAAAACAATCATCGAAACTTCAGAAATAATGAGTAATCTGCCTCGAGCGCCTTCACGTTGCACTCTCATTAAAGGTTGCTCAAGCAAGTTTTCGACTTTGGCTTCAATAATATTTTCGGTTCTTTCAGCTACCTTTGGATTAAAGTCGTAGAGGAATTCAAAGATCTTCTCTCGATCATTAAGGGACTCTTCTTCCCATAAAATCATTGTTGACCTCGGCTACGAATCCTCGCTTTACGGGCTTCCATTCGAGATTTGGCTGAATCATTGTTAATAAACACCGCTTTGCCAGAGTCATACTTTTCAAAAGCAAGTTTTACTTGTTCTGTTAACCAAGCATCATGAGATAATGCCTTTCTTTGATGCTCTGCCATTTGTTCTGTCAGTTCACGGCAAGCATCACTAAGAGTGCGACCTTGGCTCTCAGCCAGTTGCTGAGCTAGGCGTTTTGTTTCGTCATCAACACGAAATTGGATTCTAGCATCCATGAGTAGTTCCTTGAAAAGCACTGCACATACAAACGTTAGCACCAGCGCGCTAGATGGGCAACTAACTAGCCTTTAAGATTTCACGATGCTTTACTGTACACGTTCAATGAGAGCCAACTACAGAATTTATCGCCTGCATCCAAGGTTTTTCCGGAGCTGATTTTCCTTTAAATCACAACACCTCGAATACATTGCTCAGCTTAATTATTGGTTAATTGAACTCGAATTTAGGGGATGTTTTGAATAGGGAGCGGCTTTAGGGCAAGCAATCACAAATTGTAACGCAGTTATCGAGCGTTTTAACCAGCTAGGATGCGCAATTATTGACTACGATTAGTATTATGTATCAATAATCAACACCATCGGCACGCTAATAAAAATACGCTCGATTATTTGAGTTTAATCCCATAAGTGTCAATATGGGCTTTGCTGCGCTTTCATTGAGTTTTGCAGTCGTTGCTTCAAACGGTTTGAGTTCATATAAACGGCCTAGTGATAAGGTCAAAGACAAGTATAGTATGAACCTTAAGCTATCTAATCATTCGAGCAATGTCACTCTTTCGATATTCATCAAGGCCGTTCTTTTCGTCTTTTATTTAAGGTCGTGTCCTTCTGTTCTCCCCTGCATATTTTTCTCACCCAATTCCTGTCTTTAAAGCTCTTCGCTACTCGTTTACCCGCATCCCGAATCTGCTCTTAGCTCTTCGTATCTCGTTTACTCGTATCTCGCATCTATAAAAAAGCCCGCACTTTGAAGTGCGGGCTTTCAAAATCATTAAAGCTCAACGTGAACCGCTGAGCCAAACAACTATTTAACTACTGACTATTTAACGATCACATCGCCTGACATTTCTGCTGGGATATCAATACCAGACAGAGAAAGCATCGTTGGTGCTAGGTCAGACAGCTTACCGCCCTCTTTGAACTCAACGTCTTTGTTACCTACGTAGATAAGTGGCACTGGTAGGTTAGTGTGCGCCGTGTGGATGCCGCCCGTTTCTGGGTTTACCATCATTTCTGCGTTACCATGGTCTGCTGTGATAAGCAGTTGGCCATCGGCTTCTTTGATTGCTTCAACCACTTTGCCAAGACATTCGTCTAGCGACTCTACCGCTTTAACCGCTGCATCGTATACGCCAGTGTGGCCAACCATGTCACAGTTAGGGAAGTTACAAACGATAGCGTCGTATTTGCCGCCTTTGATTGCTGCAACAAGCTTTTCAGTTAGCTCTGGTGCGCTCATTTCTGGCTGTAGGTCGTAAGTCGCCACTTTTGGAGAAGCAACAAGCTGACGCTCTTCGCCTTCAAACTCGTCTTCTTTACCGCCGTTGAAGAAGAACGTCACGTGTGCGTATTTCTCTGTTTCAGAGATACGTAGTTGCGTTTTGCCTTCTTTCGATAACCATTCACCGTAGGTGTTCTCTAGAGAAGCCGGTGGAAATGCACATAGCAGTGGGATGTCTGCTGCGTATTGAGTCAGCATCACGAAATCGATCGCTGGGAATACGTTACGAGCAAAGCCGTCGAAATCAGGCACGAATGCGCGTGTAATTTCACGAGCACGGTCGGCACGGTAGTTCATGAAGATAACCGCATCACCATCAACGATAGCGGCAGACTCTTCGCCTTCCGCTTTAATTTCAGTCGCTTTAACGAACTCATCGTTTTCGTCACGAGCGTAAGCCGCTTCTAGGCCAGCTACTGCTGTGTCGAATGTGAATTCTGCTTTTGCTTGAGTCAGCAGGTCGTAAGATTCTTGAACGCGATCCCAGTTGTTATCACGGTCCATTGCGTAGTAACGACCAATAAGCGAAGCAACACGGCCCTTGCCTATCTTAGCGAATAGCGCTTGGAAACGTGCAAGTGTGTTTTCTGCGCTACGTGGCGGTGTATCACGACCGTCTAGGAAAGCGTGTAGGTAGATTTTCTCTGCGCCACGCTCAGCTGCCATTTCAACAGCGGCGTAGATGTGATCTTCATGAGAGTGAACGCCACCTGGAGACATAAGTCCCATGATGTGAACCGCTTTCTCAGCTTTCACCGCTTTATCGATAGCGTTCACTAGCGTTTCAGTTTGGCCGAACTCGCCGTCTGAAATGGACTTAGTAATACGAGTAAGATCTTGGTATACCACGCGACCCGCACCGATGTTGGTGTGACCCACTTCAGAGTTACCCATTTGGCCATCAGGTAGGCCTACATCTAAGCCAGAAGCAGAGATTAGCGTGTTAGGTTGGTTAGCAATAAGACCGTCTAATACTGGTGTTTTAGCGTTCGCGATAGCGTTGTCTTGGTTGTCTTCACGGTAACCGTAACCGTCAAGGATCACTAGAGCCATTGGCTTCTTAGCTGACATAGGACTGACCTCGTTCAATTCAAAATAAATCGGTATAAAAACAAATTAGCGTAATTTTACTACAGTTTACAGTCAAAACTGTAGCGGAAGATCAAGAAAGGGCGCAGGTAGGGAGGCCGGACATGAAAAAAAGCATCACTTTAGGAGAAGCTAGTATCCAGAATACATTGAAGTTAGATCAGATTAAATGGCGGCCAAAAGAGCACTCAGTTGAGTATAGATGAACATCAATACTTGAGTAACCATACTTAGAAATGTTCACTTAACAAACGGGCTGGCAATGACAATTAGATGCATACCGATTAAAAAGGCACACATTTGTATTTAAGCGTGACACCAACGTCCCTCGTCAGTAGAATTACTAGCCAAAAAGTAATAGTATTCACATTTAGATTGCCTGTAGGAGCCAAACCTAAGGGCGGTAGCGTGTACGCTCTGAATAGCGTTTGCTGCTTTTATCGCTAATATAGTAGGTTAACTCCGGACATCGAAATGAAAGAAAAATTCTTTAAGGGACGAATACACCATCGTGCTGTATGTACCCATGTCTTAATCCCCTTTTCAGCATTAATGTCCCCTTGTGTTTTTGCTTCTCCATGGATTGAGACCCAAGACCCATTTTTAAGAGCATCACTACACAAACTCTCAGACAACTTATTGTTACAGGCGCCAATTAGCAGTTACCCACTTCGTTGGAATACTGTGGGTGATCAAATAAAACAAAAGCACACTCCAGACAATACTCGTTTTGCTGTTCAGCATTTACGACATGCTATGAGCAACGCTCAGTTTGCTCGAGGTAATGTCATGGCTAAGGCCGTGTATCAATCAAGCCCTGAAACACACCTTGGATTTGGCTCTGTTGGAACAGATCACTGGGGTGTCTACTCGAGTTATGAGCATATGGAAGATGATTTTTCTTTTCGTTTGAACATCAACTATGCCGACAGTATTGAGCCAAGTGCAGGTCAATCAGGTACAGAATCTGATTATGACACTCAAGCCAATTTTAAAGGTTCCCATCTCACGTTAAATTCGGGGGCAGCCTTATTCACTATCGGCTATTTAGAGCGATGGTGGGGGCCAACTTGGCAACATAATTTGCAGCAAGGTAGCTTTGGTGAAACCTCCCCAACCCTTCAATTTTCTTGGGTTGGAGACAAAGCCCCTGTAATAGGTTTCTGGAACTTTGATTCTGCTGTCAACTACATAGACCAAGAGAGCAACTACCTTTGGTTAAATCGCTTATCAGCCAAACCACTGCGCGCTTTTGAGCTTGGACTTAACTATCAATTGTCGGATGCAGACAAGCAAGATGATGCATTGAACAGTTATGGTGTCGATGGTCGTCTTACCCTACCGAAATTACAAAATTTTTCACATGCTATCTATGCTAACTGGCAAGAGATTGAGCTAGGAGAAAAAACGTCTGCAATCACTTATGGTTGGGAAGGACAAGCTCATTATTGGGGTGCAGAATTAACTCTGGTCATTGAAGGTCAAACCGTCGATGAACAAGACCGAGATACTTGGACTGACGCACAACAACGACTATTGAACGATCAGACCTCAGTACTTTGGGGAGACAGCGTTTCTGTCGCTCTTTATGCTCAACTCGTGAATGACCATCGAGTAAGCGTTGTTTACAGAGACTCCCAAGCGGAGCAAACCGCAGAGACCGCGACACAAATTGATTATCAAATCCCATTCCAACAAGGCATGTTTAGCTTTGGAGTCGGGTACGTAGATTACACATCACCAAATAAAACCATTGATGAGCCTAATTTTGTCTTTGGTTATGAATATCGTTACTAACTCGTATCGTTAGCAAGGAACCTAAATATCACATGAAGCTGTTTATTAAAGCCACGTTGGCAACATCGATTATTCTCAGTCAGTTTGCTTGGGCTAATCAACCAACGTCAGCGCAAATCGAACAATTTAAGAAACTACCAAAAGCTCAACAAGAGCAACTGGCTCGTCAATATGGTTTTGATTTAAGCGCCCTAAATTCGGGTTCATCACAATCAAATACGCAAGAACCGGTTGCAGCACCAGAAAGAACAACAACTTTACCTATTGAAAATAAAGAGAATAAAGACAAGGTTGCCGATCCTTCGGGTATTCAAGCTTTCGGGTATGATGTATTTAAAGGTACTCCAGACTCGTTTAATACATTCGATAGTGTCCCGGTACCAAACGACTACGTTGTTGGTCCTGGAGATGAAATTCGTATCCAAATGTTCGGTAAAGAAGATGGTGACACCTTAGTTACAGTCGATCGTAACGGTCAAATATCCTTACCACGTATTGGTCCTGTTAGTGTGTCTGGCAAATCATTCAGTCAGGTAAATGATGAGCTTGTCGGGTTAATCAAAGAACGTATCATTGGCGGTAATGTACTAGTTTCGATGGGCAACATGCGCATGATGCAAGTGTATATTACCGGGGAAGCGACGGTTCCTGGAGCTTATAACGTTAATGGTGTTACAACACTAACCCAAGCTTTAATTGCTGCTGGTGGTGTGAAAGAAACGGGCTCACTGAGAGAGGTGCAACTTAAGCGTGAAGGCAAAGTGGTTGCTGTATTAGATATGTATAACCTGCTTCTTAACGGTGACAGTAGTCAAGATGTTCGTTTAGAAAAAGGCGATACTTTATTCATACCCCCTAAGAAATCGACCATTACCGTCGATGGTGAAGTGCTTCGTCCTGCACACTTTGAACTAACTAAACCAACATCGTTATCAAAAGTTCTGAGTTATGCTGGTGGAACAAAAGCAACAGCATATCTTGGCAGTGTCACCATAAAGCGTAAGACTCAATCTGGAACTGTTATGGAGACAGTAGATCTTACAAAATCCTCTGGCCAAAATTACAAAGTAAAAGACGGCGATGAAATCCATTTAGGCCTAGTAAGCTCCTACCCAATAAATGCAGTTGGCCTGCGAGGTCAAGCAGTACGTCAGGGGGGGTACGAATATCGACCAGGTATGAGAGTCTCTGATATTGTGTCTTCAATTGACAAAGATTTAAGTGCTACGGCTGATCTTGACTATGCACTTATTGTTCGCGAAGTCGAACCACGCGGCGAAGTGGAAGTTCTTCAGTTCAATCTAGGGAAAGCAATTACATCCCCAGGTTCTAAAAATGACGTTGTTCTTAAGAATCGAGACCATATCTTTGTTTTGACTAATGATATTGACACTGAATATTGGTTTGGAAAGAGTTCACGAAATCAGGCTAACTTAGAGATTGAGAAACTTCAGTTAGAAAAAGAAAAAGAAAAAGAAAAAGCGTCGCAAGCAAATTCAAAAGTAGACAGTCGAATTGATGCTGAAACAGGGGCTGTCATTCATGGCGATGTTCAAGAACACGCTGACACTCAGTCGAATATCTCAGATATTGTAAATACGAAAAGCCTATCGCATCGAGAAAGAGAACTTGAACCTATTATTGAACGACTTCGTTCACAGTCAAAAGAAGGCTCACCCGTAAAATTAGTGGAGATCAGTGGTGACGTAAAATACCCTGGCTTGTACCCATTAGCAAAAGGGATGAGTTCTGCAGACCTTGTTACCGCTGCCGGTGGTTTATTAGAGTCAGCCTTTACAATCGAAGCCGAACTGAGTCGCTTTAATGCTGGTAATGGTATGGACCAAACCGAAGTTATCAAGCATCAACGAATCGACCTAAGTGCGCTGTTAGCAGGTAACCCTGCGGCTGACTCCCGCCTAGAGTCTAAAGATCGACTGATTGTATTCAAAAAGCCCTCTTGGCAATCTGAGATGGTTATAGAGTTACAAGGTGAAGTTATGTTCCCTGGCAGCTATGCAGTAAACCGAGGGGATACGATTCAGGAAGTAATACAACGAGCGGGAGGCTTGACACAATTTGCTTACCCACAAGGCTCGGTATTTTCAAGAGAAAAGCTGAAAGTCCGAGAGCAGCGTGAAATGAAATACCTGCAGCGCGAATTAGAAACGCAAATAGCGAACCTAACGTTACGTAAAAACAGTTCATCGGCAAGTTTCTCATCTAGCCCATCAGAAGCAATGCAATTGGTTCAGAGTTTAAATTCAACACCAGCCTTGGGACGTATGGTGATAGATTTACCCGCTATTATTCAAGGTGATGAAGACGCGAACCTAATGGTAGCCAACGGCGATAAGCTTTACATACCTGAATTTGAAAAGACCGTTTCTATTATTGGTGAAGTTCAGTTTACATCGACTCACACTTTCGACAATGCTAAGACGGTAGATGACTATATCAACCTAGCTGGCGGCACCAAAAAGCAAGCAGATTCGGACCGAGTTTATGTGGTTCGTGCTGATGGCTCTGTGATGATTCCAAATAACTCATATTGGTTTAGCCGTAACAGCGAGTCACTTCGTCCAGGTGACACCATCATAGTACCAATTGATGTGGACTTCCTAGATGGATTGAGCACGATCACCTCGGCAACTCAAATCATGTATCAATTGGGTGTTGCTTGGAGCGCGATCAAGGACTAGTGGTACCACTTAATAGCTAGTATCAAATGCATGCCTCCCCCTTTTTGAATAAGGGGGGAGGCATAGGTTTAGACAACATTGCGTTGTCCTTAATAGAATGATGAAAATGTCGAAATCCCAAACTCCAAACAATGAAAATCAATATCCATTTCCTCCGGGCTACTTTCCGCAGCAACAAGCGGCCGATGATGAAATTGATCTAAGAGAACTATTCAAGGCGATCTGGCAGGGCAAATGGATCATTATCTTAACGACATTTGTCTTTGCTGTCGGGGGTGTGTTGTTCGCGCTTTCTCAACCAAATACTTATAAGTCGAATGTCTTGCTAACCCCGACTCAATCAAGTAGCAGTGGCGGCCTTTCTGGCTCACTGGGCGGACTAGCTGCGATTGCTGGCGTAAATATAGGGGGGGGGGATACTGCAGATCCGAAGGTCGAAGCATTGGCTGTATTACAATCACGCAAGTTCATTGAAGCCTTCATTCAAAAGCATGACCTTTTAGTTCCTTTAATGGCGATTGAGTCCTGGAACGAAGATTCCAATAAAGTTGCTTATGATAGTGAGCTCTATGATGTGACGTCTAACGAGTGGCTATTTGATGAAGATGAGGGTGAAACCTTAGAGCCGACTTTATGGGAAGCGCATAAAGCATTTAAAGATATCTTCAGCGTGTCAGAAGACAAAGACAACGGCATGGTAACTATCGCAATCATCAGTAAGTCTCCTTACATTGCCCAAGAGTGGGTAACGCTCATTGTTAAAGACATCAATAAATGGATGAAAGAGAAAGCGCTCTCTGAAGCCGGTTCAAAGATTGAATATTTAGAAGGGCAGATAAATCGAACCCAAGTAACAGAACTGCAAAACATGTTCTACTCTTTGATTGAAGAGCAATACAAAACACAAATGCTTGCCGAAGTGGAAGATGAGTTTGTATTTAAGACCATTGACCCAGCAGTCGCACCAGAAGAGAAAGATGGACCAAAGCGTGCCCTTATCTGTGTGTTAGCAACGTTACTGGGCGGTATGCTCGGTGTAGCGATTGTCTTGGTTCGATTTGCGTTCAGGAAAGAAGAGGACGTGGCGGCTTAGGGCGATAAGTTTTCCAAGCTAAAGCGATCTAGCTCAACGAAACTCTAATTGAAAGAAATAAGATGCATACTTTTGGCATTCACAAACCTAGAAAGGTCTGTCATTAATATGCATCTCATTTAGAACCCTAGAGAAGGCTGAATAATAGAACCCTCGCGAGTTTAGTATTCTTTTTTTACTGTAAAATCTGCACAACTACTCTCATACTGCTGAAGCTCTGCTCCTCCCCGTAACAAAAATCCGTGATAACGCGCTTTCACTAACTGGTAGTCTAGCGAAGGGGCATACCAAAACGTCACGCGCTCTGCCCCCGTCTGCTTAACTGGAATCACCTCTATCTCATCCCACTTATCGATTTTAATTGTCGTCAGATCTTGAACCTCATAATCATAAGGCTCAGGCCCATCTGTGGCTTGACGAGTTAAGGAGAACGATCTATCCCCATCCAACACATACTGGCGTATCTGAACTGAAAGCGTGTCAACATCCCGAAGCGGCTCACCGTTGTTTTGATACTCCGTGATTTCACCATCGAGATCGACCCGCGTTTCACTGCCGTCATCTGAAAAACTCACTTTCATGTCTCGGCTCTTAAAGCCCGACACAACTTGATGAAAAGAGGTCGTCAACCAGCTATCACTCTCTTCCGACCAAGTAAGCGTTGCCTGTTGATCGTATTGAGTACCAATCCCTAAAATACTGGCCTTACTTTGCGAGATGATAGTTGCGTTGGTTCCTTCCCACGATTCCGTACGATGCATATACCCCGTGCGAATACCACTTAAATAAATCTGATAGTAAGCGGTTCTCTCGCACTGCTGCGGGTGCGATAAAGCCTGTAGATGCGATAAAGCTTGTGGATCCTGTGGCTGCGCCTTTATAGCAGGACTGATTAGTAGCGTTGCAGTTACAGTTAAAGCAAAACAGCCTACCGCGCGAAGCTTCATCATATGAATACCTTAAAAGACTTCATTGACGTTAAGATAAAAGGCGGTTTCATTCTGACCAACGCCCACATCGGCTCTTAAGTTAATTTTATCTTTGATACGAAAACGGAACCCCGTACCAACCGAGGTCAGAATGTCATCATTGAGCTTAGACACTGAAGGCGCAACGCTGCCGGCGGCCCCCCAAAACACCATGCCTAAGCGCTGAACGATCGGCAGTCGGTACTCTACCTGCCCCATCAACATGTGCTCATCACGGTAGCGCCCTTTAATATAGCCGCGCATCGCACTCGACCCGCCAAGGTCTGGCATCGCATACCATGGCACGTCGCCTTCACTGAAAAGGCCTTGTACCTGCCACGCAACCAAACCCGGGATCGGGTTAAGATTCATGTAGTTCGCCACCTCTAAATCATAAAGGCTATACGTTTTTTCACTTTCAAAGTTCTGATACAGGCCGGCATCAAGCTGGAACAACCAACCATCACTCGCATTCAAACGATAATCGCGTGAATCATACACACTTGATAACACCACACCGGCGCTTGTGCCTGATGGCAATTCATAAAGTGGCGTTGAGCTGTTGTCGTTGACTACATTTTCAAGTTTTTCTGCCTTGGCATACGTAATGTCACCACCAACCCCTAGGTAATAGTGAGGTCCCAATGCTGTCATCCAAGTTGGCTTGAAAGAGTACAGCACCTCATCAAACTCATGTTTATTACTGTCTTTATCCCCTGCAGCAATACCTTTACCGTAATACACCGACGCTTCGTTGTGAAGATCCACATCAAGAAGCAAACGCTGCTTGCCTTGATTAAAATAAGTCATATTCTCAATCGACACACCATAAGACTTATTCTGGGAAACAAACGAGTTTACCACCAGCGAAGAAGGCTGCGTCGATTTATCGGCACCATCGGTGTGATATAACCCCACCATCAAAAGCCCCACACCAAACTTTTTCTCAGGAGTGTAATACGCCGTAGGTAGGTAGCTCATATCAATGGTTTTGCTCTCATCAAACTCACCATCCGCGCCAAACACATCCAAGACATCATCCACCCAGGTGTGCTCAAGATATTCTGGGGTTTCAAACAAAGGCTCAATAGGCTCAGCTAATACACCTGCACTTAACAGTGCTACGGTTACTGAACACAATGGTAAAGAAGTAGACTTCATGGACGTCCTTGAAATAAATCGCAATAATATTTTTGGTAAAAATGAAAAAGCATGTTAACTCTTTGGGCTTAACGCAGATCTACGCTCTTGCTCTATTTAGGCGGGAACATCGACATACAACTCCGGTTACTTCGATTCATCAAGAGTCGTAGCGACCACTTTTCCATCGCGTATCATGATATTCGCCGGCTTCGCCTCACCAAGGCAACCATCAGACGCCCACATAACACCTAGTGTTGGGATCACAGCAGGAAACGCCACACACCCCGTCAACGCCCACCAATGCGGTGCTTCTCGCAAAGTATAATGATATTGTTGCTGATTGGTATTTTGACTCACTCGTTCGGGGTTACCTAATACCGCAGTCACTTCATCTTGTGTCATTCCAGGAGCAATGACTTCTAGTTTATCGACAGAGGCGCACCCACTTAGCAAAGTGACGAGCCCTAGCGCACTTAACATTGTTTTCATTGAATCGTTGTCACACTTGATTAGAGAAATAACGAACATTATAGCCACAACTCTATCAAAAAAAAGTAAAAAGCGAGGTGACCTCCCAGCGCCATTAACATCATAGTTAAAGGGTTAAAGGGTTAAAGTATTAAAGCGTCATGCGACTATCGGATAACATTCGTTTTTAATCTTTTTAAATCCAAAAATTGAAATTACCCCCATCAAGGCTGAGACGCTTGTGAGGAAGAGTTTATATTAGAGAAATTACCCAATAATATTAACTCAACCTTAAGTATCTCAAACTGGTTGCTTGTTGCACAACACCGTCTTCCTGTATTATCCAAGGCAATTTCATTATTAATGTTAGTGACTATGGACTTACCAATTAAATATCTAGCCAGAGGACTGGCTCTTTCTACTCTTGTGCTCTCACCCCTTTCTTACGCCAAACCTTGGATTGAGCCTACCGACTTACACCTTAGAGCTGACCTTCAATTGCTGGCCAATGCTGGTGTTATTACTGTGCCGATTACCACTTACCCACTGATGTGGGATGGGGTCATCAGTGATGTTCGTGCCAACTCAGATAGAGCAAAGACAGCAATGGAAACCGACGCGGTACGCCGAGTCACTCGAGCATTCAGCCACTCACAACGCAGTAATGTTAAGTTAGAAGCAGGTGCGGCTTCAGAAGCATCACGCTTCCAGCACTTTGGCACGCCAACACGTGAAAAAGGCGAGGTAACGGCAGGCTATAATAATCAAGGGGATTGGTGGGCACTTAATGTCGAGGCTACTTACGCTTACGACGCGCAAGATGATGAAGACGTTCGTTTAGATGGGTCTTATATTGCAGCGATTCTAGGTAATTGGGTAGTCAGCGCAGGATACCAGCAGCAATGGTATGGCCCGGGTTGGGATACTGCACTCACCATGAGCACCAACGCACGTCCATTAGCGTCGGTTAACATTACTCGCCATAACCCAGAAGCGTTCGATGTGCCAGTATTGGAATGGCTAGGGCCATGGACAATGACGACAGGTGTTGGTTGGATGGATGACGAACGTCATATGGAAGATACATTGCTTTGGACGTTCCGCGGTACCATTAAGCCCCACCCTAACTTTGAATTTGGGGTTTCACGAGCGGCGCAGCTCTGCGGCACTAATTCAGACAATGGTTTTGAAAAGTCTTGTGACTTGAATACTTGGTGGGATATGTTGGTTGGTGATACCAATGACTATGAATCTGAAAATCCGGCCAACCAACTTGCTTCTGTAGATGCCAGGTGGGGAGATACATTCCGCGGCGTTCCATACAGCTTATATTGGGAATCAATGGGAGAGGACGCTGTAAGATTAGATCGGTTCCCTCCATTCCAAGCCAAGAGCTACCTCTACGGTGCAGATGTCTCTTATGAGTTGGCAGAGCAAAGCATTACCACGTTTTTTGAATACTCAGAAACCATGCCGACATGTGGTGGAGTATTCAACTGCGCCTATGAACATAGCACCTACAAAACAGGCTATCGCTATCAAGACCGTGTGCTAGGTTCAACCTACGATAACGATGCCAATACCTATACGCTTGGTTTTATCGGCTTTAGTCACCAAACAAGTCATCGATGGAAAGCCAATATTCGTTACTTAGAGCTGAACAAAGACAATAGCAATAGTAACGAAGCGCAAGGAGGAGGCAACAAAGTTTCGCCTAATGGTGAAGATACATGGAACGTTGACTTCAGCTACTTGTTCCCAATCACGAAAGGTGAAATTGAGCTTGGCGCAGAATATAGCTTTATTCAATACCGGGATGGCAGCAGTGATGACAACAACCTAGCAGGTTGGGCGAACTGGCGATATCTCTTCTAGTTGAGCTGTTTAAGCTAGATTATGAGCTACCTTGAAAAATACTGACTATAACGAGCCCTGTTTGGTGGGCTCTTTATCACGCTTACGCCGAAACTACAACCCTGCCAGATAGAGATACCATCAAAATCTATTTTCTAAGCAGGGCAAGATCATGAAAA
>NZ_JBFRTQ010000082.1:0-34198 GCF_041474195.1 Vibrio sp. 10N.222.52.C3
TCCTCCTACTCGATTCTATGACTTCTTTCAGGAGGAGACATGTTTGTGGATTCACTATTGGGGCGCGAGGGAAGGCGCTTAACAGCGTTCTACTTATAGAAACCTAGCGGTAGGTCATGAAAGCGATAACCGCTCCAGCCACCACAAGACAGCCTCCAATGCGGCGCAGTTGCGTGTCTGGTTGCTCGCTCAGTTGCGCGACCATGTTTCTCCAGCCATTGGGTGCAATCAAGGGGCCGAGCCCTTCCACAATAAGTACGAGCCCAATAGCGAGCCAAATTGATTGAGACATGGTTCTGCCTTTTGTCTGTAAAAAAGCAATGATATCAGTATCTTTACACATCTGCCCCCAGTTATGGCTGGTTTATTTTTGTACAGCGTTAACGTTTATGAACAAAAAGTGACTGCAAGAAGTGTGATTCAGTGCTAGAATCCATTTTTAATTAGCAACAGAAATTGGAAAGATGGGAAATAACGTAGTCGTTCTAGGCACCCAATGGGGTGATGAAGGTAAAGGTAAAATCGTTGACCTTTTAACTGAAGATGCAAAATACGTGGTTCGCTACCAAGGCGGTCACAATGCAGGTCACACACTTGTAATTGACGGTGAAAAAACCGTTCTTCACTTAATTCCATCAGGCATCCTACGTAATAACGTTAAATGTGTTATTGGTAACGGTGTAGTATTATCGCCTGACGCACTTCTAAAAGAAATGAAGCCTCTTGAAGATCGCGGTATTCCAGTACGTGAACGTCTTTTCATCTCTGAAGCTTGTCCTCTAATTCTTCCGTACCACATTGCAATCGACAACGCGCGTGAAATCGCTCGTGGCGCTAAAGCTATCGGTACAACGGGTCGTGGTATCGGTCCTGCTTACGAAGATAAAGTTGCTCGTCGCGGTCTACGCGTTGGCGACCTTTTCGATAAAGAAGCATTTGCTGAGAAGCTAAAAGAAGTGATGGAATTCCACAACTTCCAACTAGAGCACTTCTACAAAGCTGAAACAGTAAGCTACGAAGAAGTTCTTGAGCAAGCGATGAGCTACGCAGATATGTTAACTGCGATGGTTATCGACGTAACTGACGAACTAGACGCAGCACGTAAGCGCGGCGACAAGATCATGTTCGAAGGTGCTCAAGGTACGCTACTAGATATCGACCACGGTACTTACCCATACGTAACGTCTTCTAACACGACTGCTGGTGGTGTTGCTGCAGGTTCTGGTTTCGGTCCTCGTCACATCGGTTACATCCTTGGTATTACTAAGGCTTACTGTACTCGTGTTGGTTCAGGTCCATTCCCTACTGAGCTATACGATGGCCTTGAGAAGCAAGACCCAGTTGGTAAACACCTAGGCGATGTTGGTCACGAGTTTGGCGCAACAACTGGTCGTCTACGTCGTACTGGTTGGTTCGATGCTGTTGCTATGCGTCGTGCAATCCAAATCAACTCTCTATCTGGTATGTGTCTAACTAAACTAGACGTTCTAGATGGCCTAGAAGAACTAAAAATCTGTACTGGTTACAAGATGAAAGATGGTTCTATCCTAGAAGTTTCTCCAATGGCTGCTGAGTCATTCGAAGAAGCGACGCCAATCTACGAAACAATGCCTGGTTGGTCTGAAAACACATTTGGTGCTAAATCTATCGACGCGCTTCCACAAGCTGCTCTAGATTACATCAAGCGTATCGAAGACCTAACTGGCGTTCCAATTGATATCGTATCAACTGGCCCAGATCGTAACGAAACTATCATCAAGGTTCACCCATACGGCGCTTAATGCCCGCTTGAGTGATTACCAGGCACGAACAGTGCTTTGATAATGAAATAGTTTTCTAAAAGCCGACTTTATTAAGTCGGCTTTTTAATGCCTGCAATTTAACCGCTCACTCTTTGATGGTGATCTTTTAAGCGTCATCAGGCAAAATATTGCCCATTAGCGGCAAGTTTTGTCTAAAGCCGCCGGGGTTATTGCCGATACAGATATCATGGAAAGTGAAGTTCACCCTGTTTTGTGCGTGTAGAAATCCTCTGCATTCCTCAATAGATAACTTTAGCGACAGATAATAGAGTGCAGGTATGAAGCTACGAATTGTGGCAGCTTCATTAATAATGGCGCTGAGTTCACCCTTGAGTCATGCTAATTTGGCTGATGTGGGAGAGCCCGTTCCAATATATACAGAAGCTGAACTGATTAATTTAATCGAAAATAATCAACATCTAGAGCGAGTGAAAGCTGATAAGTGCCAGTTAGTTGAAGATATCGTTGCTCGCGCAACGCGTATTAGCTTGCCTTCTTATGAGTTTTTATACGGTGATATGTTGGCTTGGGGTGTGTGTATTCCACAAGATGTAGAGCTTGGCCTTTACTATATGGAGAACGCGGCACATCAAGGTTTACCCGCTGCATTAGAGCAGTTAGGTCGTTATTACTCTCGTGGTACTTTGGTACAACAAGACAAAGAGCGTGCGATTCCGTATCTACGTGAAGCAGCCTCGATGGGTAACTTAAGTGCGAGCATTCACTTAGCGGAACTCTTGTTACGTGACTACGGTAGCCCATTGGATTATGAAGATGCTTACCGTTGGTTGTATAATTCGGTAACCGCAGACCAAAGACAACACAGACGTATCACTGTGCTTCGTAGCGGTCTGGAACAGAGAATGCCAGACAATATTATTGCTCGAGCAAAGCGTCGAGACTTGTTCTGGTAAGACAGATTATTGAATGAGCAATGATGATTAATGACTGCACTCGTTAATCATCTAAAAAACTCGTATTAAAAAGGCCTCGCTGAGATTCATCAGCGAGGCCTTTTTTGATCTGAACGGAAAACCGTTTATCTAATTCGGTAGCGTTATTGAACCACCTCACCAGACTCAATCACCGTTTCACGAACAACCTTGGTGAAATCGAGTGCTTCTTGACGAATCTTATCTTCGTCTACCGTTAGCATGTCGCGATCTTGCATGATGATCTTGCCATCAACGATGGAGTGACGAACATTGCCTGAGTTAGCTGAGTACACCAGTGCTGAGTATGGGTTGTAGACTGGAACCATATTTGGCGCCTTAGTATCGATCACTATGATGTCAGCCAGTTTGCCTGCTTCAAGAGAGCCGATCTTATCTTCCATGTGCAGCGCTTTTGCTGCACCCATTGTCGCCATGTCGATCACTTTGATCGGCGGCATCGCAGCACGATCTTTGTTAACTAGCTTGTGAACTTTAGCGACTTGGTTGAACTCATCAATGGTGCTCAGTGTGTTACCAGACATTGGGCCATCAGTACCTAAACCGATACGCACGTTCTCGTCATACATCTTAAGGGCAGGTGATACACCTTTTGCTGACTTGATGTTAGCACTCATGTTATGAGCCACGCCCATATCCGATTTCTTCACCAGTTCGATATCATGTTCGTCAACGAGGATCATGTGTGCACCCACCAAGTTCTTGTTGAGTGCGCCAATGCTGTCCATGTATTGAACCGGGGACAATCCATCAGAACGCTCTGCGATTTTCTCTTCTTCACGGTGTGATTCTGCAAGGTGAATCATTACTGGAACATCTAACTTTAGGGAGAGCTTAGATATTTTCTGCAGGATCTCTGTGGTGTTGGTGTAAGGCGCATGCGGTGCAAACGCTGGTGTGATTCGCGGGTGATCTTTGTATTCTTCAATGAAGTTCAACGCGTACTTAATGCCTTCTTCGGCGTTGGCCGCATCGGCGACTGGGAACTTAATCACCGTTTCACCTAGGATGGCACGCATACCGATCTTATCGACGGTTTTTGCGACTTCATCTTCGAAGTAGTACATGTCGGCGTAAGTGGTCACACCGCCTTTCACCATTTCAACGTTACCTAGGTTCGCACCAATGCGTACCATGTCTCGCGATACTAGCTTCTTCTCTAGCGGAAAGATGTAACGGTGCAGGCGATCTGGCACATCATCGGCCAACGAACGGAAAACTGTCATTGATACATGAGTATGGGTATTGATGAGACCTGGCATAACGATATCGCCATCAACGTCTAACACTTGCTTAGCTTGGTACTGCTTTTCTAGTGAAGCATCTCCAACCGCAATGATTTTGTTGTCTTTGACGACAACAGTACCGCTTTCATAAACCGTTTTGTCTTGGTTCATGGTTAGAACCATCGCATCGGTAATCATCAGGTCAGCCTTTTCCATTGCCGAACTTGCGAATGGGAACAGCGCTAGGCTCGCCATAGCTGAAGCCAATAAAGTGCGTTTTAGTTTCATATCATACCCAGAACAGGAGTTGGTAAAGTGCGTGGATAATAGTGTATTTCATTCATGGCGCAAACGTTTGTTTTATCGTTTGCTTGAAGTTTTGATGATAATCCACGTCTATGAAGCGATGTTTCACAAAGTGAAGATATGTATCAATCTGAGGTTATTTGAGTGTTTTCTAAAGCATATCTGTAGCTTACCCCTAGCATCAGATATACTAGGGGTATATACCTTCCTTGCTTAAGCAGGCCCGCCTATGTCAAAAAACACACCAACGTCAGAAAATACGACAGCGACAACCACTGTTGATCCTTTTGCCGACCGAGAGTCGAAAAATTACGATAACCCAGTACCAAGCCGAGAGTTCATTATTTCGTTTTTAACAGACGCGAATATTCCGATGAACCGCAACGATCTATTCGAAGCTTTGGGTCTTGCTGGAGAGGAACAATATGAAGGGCTGCGTCGTCGTTTACGTGCAATGGAGCGTGATGGACAGCTTATCTTTACTCGTCGTCAGTGCTACGCATTGCCTGAGAAGATGGAACTGATCAAAGGCTATGTGATTGGTCATAAAGACGGTCATGGTTGGGTTCGCCCAGACGGCAGTGTGGGTAAAGACAATGATATCGTGCTGCCGCATCATCAGATGAAAACCATCATGCACGGTGATTACGTATTGGTTCAGCCTACTGACAACAGTAAGCGTGGCCGTCGTGAAGGTCGCTTGGTTCGTGTGCTTGAAGAGCGTAAAACGCCACTTGTTGGTCGCTTCTTCCTAGAGTACGGCCATTCTTACGTTGTTGCTGATGATTCGCGTATTAGTCACGACATCCAGATCCCTACTGAGCATAAAGGCGGTGCTCGAATGGGTAATGTGGTTGTGATTGAAATTACGGATCGCGGTGGTCGTTCTCGTAACATGATGGGGAAAGTAACCGAAGTTCTTGGTGAAAACATGGCGCCGGGTATGGAAACGCAGATTGCGATCCGTACTCACCAGATCCCACAAGAGTGGCCTGAAGCGGTAGATAAGCAAATCGAAAACCTAGGTGAGCATGTTCCTGAAGAAGCAAAAGAAGGACGTGTAGACCTGCGTAAACTGCCATTGGTTACCATTGATGGTGAAGATGCGCGTGACTTCGATGATGCGGTTTACTGTGAAGCGAAGAAAGGCGGCGGCTGGCGTCTATGGGTAGCGATTGCTGACGTAAGTTACTACGTTCGCCCAGATACAGCGCTAGACAAAGAAGCGATTAACCGTGGTAACTCGGTATACTTCCCGTCACAAGTCGTGCCAATGCTGCCAGAAGTGCTTTCAAATGGTTTGTGTTCATTGAACCCTCAGGTAGACCGTTTATGTATGGTGTGTGAGATGACTATCTCAGACAAAGGTAAACTGTCAGGCTACAAGCACTACGAAGCGGTAATGAATTCTCATGCTCGTCTTACTTATAACAAAGTAGGCGCGATCTTAGATGGCAATGAAGAATTACGTGAGCGTTACGAACCTGAAGTACCACATCTTGAAGAGCTTCATAAGATGTATAAGGTGCTTAAGAAAACGCGTGACGAACGTGGTGCGATTGAATTTGAAACGGTAGAAACTAAGTTTATCTTCAATGCGGATCGTAAGATTGACCGTATTGAGCCAGTAATTCGTAACGATGCACACAAGATCATCGAAGAATGTATGATTCTTGCGAATATCGCATCGGCATCTTACGTAGAAAAAGCGAAAGAGCCTGCGCTGTACCGTGTTCACGAAACTCCGGGCGAAGAGCGCTTAATGGGCTTCAAGAGCTTTTTAAGTGAATTAGGTTTAACACTGGAAGGTGGTCTGTCGCCATCACCAGTAGACTATGCACAACTGATGCAACAGATTAATGAACGTGAAGATCGTGAATTAATCCAAACTATGCTGCTACGCTCAATGAAGCAAGCGGTATACAACGCGGATAACGCGGGTCACTTTGGTTTAGCTCTTAAACGCTATGCTCACTTTACCTCGCCAATTCGTCGTTACCCAGATTTGCTATTGCACCGTGCGATTAAGTACCTTATTGCGAAAGAAGAAGGTCGTAACAGCGAACGTTGGACGCCAACTGGTGGTTATCACTACACTTTCGATGATATGGACTTCTACGGCGAGCAGTGTTCAATGACTGAACGTCGTGCTGATGACGCAACGCGTGAAGTAAACGATTGGTTGAAGTGTGAATACATGCAAGACCATGTCGGTGAGGTGATGGATGGTGTGATTGCCAACGTGACTGGTTTTGGCTTCTTTGTTCGTCTAACTGAACTGCACATTGATGGCTTGGTACACATCTCAGCGCTAGCGAATGATTACTACCAATTTGATGCTGTTGGTCAGCGTCTAGTGGGTGAAAGCTCAGGTAATATCTACCGCTTGGGTGATTCGGTTAAAGTGAAGGTTTCTGCGGTTAATTTAGAAACTCGCCAAATCGACTTTGACTTAGAAGACACTGATCGTCAGCCGCGTGGCAAAGGCAAAACAGCCAAGAAGCGTGCAGCAGAAGCGATGAAAAAGGCGAAAAGCAAGAAGCGCTCAGCAGTGAAGAGTAATAAGCCAGGTGTATCAGCGAAGCCTATGGTTGAGCCAACTAAGCGACCTGACGGAAGCAGCGAAGGCCCTGCTAAGAAGAAAAAGCCAGCGAATAAAACCGGTGCTGCTAAAGCTCGCGCTAAGAAAAAGCGTGCTGCAAGCCGTAAGCCAAAGGCTGATAACTCTTAAGACTGATAGATCTTAAGGCTAAATAAGGCGCTCTGCTAATCAGGTTTAGCGCCTAACTGATTTAATTTAATGCGAGAGTATCAGGCGTAAGACGCTACTCTCGAAATGAACAACACAGAGAGGGATGCATCGGCATTGATGTCATTCTTCTCTGAGCAATAAGAGTAACTTGAGACAATGAGTAACGAATTTATTTACGGTATTCACGCGGTGAAAGCCGTACTAGAAAAAGATCCTGCACGTTTTATCGAAGCGTATGTATTGAAAGGTCGCCAAGACGAGCGTCTTCTTCCATTACTGAACCAACTGCAACAGTTTGGTGTGTCGATTCAACAGATGGGTCGTAAGCCGTTGGATGAAAAAGCACAAGGTGCGAATCACCAAGGTCTTATTGCTAAGGTGAAGCCTGCTAAGCAGCTTAATGAAACTCACCTAGACGATATCCTAGCGCAGCACGAACAGCCTTTGCTGTTAGTTCTAGACGGCGTAACAGACCCTCATAACCTAGGCGCTTGTCTACGTAACGCGGATGCCGCAGGTGTCGCTGCTGTTATCGTACCTAAAGATCGCTCTTCGCCGTTAACAGCAACGGTAAGCAAGGTTGCATGTGGCGCAGCTGAAACGGTTCCTCTCGTGCGCGTAACCAACCTAGCTCGCACAATGCGTGCACTGCAAGAGCAGGGCGTATGGTTTGTGGGTACGGCAGGTGAAGCAACGCATGATATCTATCAAGCGAAGCTAACGGGTCCTCTTGCGGTAGTTATGGGTGCAGAAGGTGACGGTATGCGTCGTTTAACTCGTGAAACTTGCGATGATCTGATTAAGATTCCAATGGCAGGTAGCGTATCGAGCTTAAATGTTTCTGTGGCGTCGGGTATTTGCCTGTTCGAAGCGGTAAGACAGCGTTTAGCTCAGTAATGCGTTAACGCTGCTTTAAGTCTATGAATTTATTAGCGCTCACCACTTGCTGGTGGGCGTTTCTTTTTAGGCTGTTATAGCAAAATCCATCGGTTTGTCGGATGGCTAGATGGCGACAGAAAAACTGTTTCATTATTCACCAAATAGCGCTTGCCAATACCGGGTTCTTTCTATAACATTTGCCGTCCTTAAAACTCGGTCATTTATCTTTAGTTCCTTGCTTCCTCTGGACGACCGGGCCACTCGTGGAAGCTAATAATCCGTAAGGAGCAACCAAATGCGTCATTACGAAATCGTATTCATGGTTCACCCTGATCAAAGCGAGCAAGTTGCTGGCATGATCGAGCGTTACACTGGTTCTATCACTGAAGCTGGCGGTACTATCCACCGTCTAGAAGACTGGGGTCGTCGTCAAATGGCTTACCCAATCAACAAGCTTCACAAAGCTCACTACGTTCTTATGAACGTTGAAGCTGGTCAAGAAGTGATTGACGAGCTAGAAACTGCTTTCCGTTTCAACGATGCAGTTCTACGTAACATGATCATGCGCACTAAAGGCGCTGTGACTGAGCAATCTATTATGCTTAAGCAAAAAGAAGAGCGTGCAGAGCGTGCTCCTCGTCGCGAAGAGCGTACAGAAGCTAAACCAGAAGCAGCTGCTGAGTAATTCTTTTTTGGCTTAACGCCTTAAAAAATTCTCAACTTGTTTTAGGTCATTGATAGTTATTTCGATAATTGTGAAAGACCGCTTTACTAAATTTAAGATCAGGAGATAGCCCATGGCTCGTTTCTTCCGTCGTCGTAAATTCTGCCGTTTCACTGCAGAAGGCGTACAAGAGATTGACTACAAAGACGTAGCAACTCTTAAAAACTACATCACTGAAGCTGGTAAAATCGTACCTAGCCGTATCACTGGTACAAGCGCTAAGTACCAGCGTCAACTAGCTCGCGCTATCAAGCGTTCTCGTTACCTAGCTCTACTACCGTACACTGACAAGCATCAGTAATCGGTAATAGTTAATAATAGTTTAAGAGGACTAAGATAATGCAAGTTATTCTACTTGATAAGATCGGTAACCTAGGTGGCCTTGGCGACCAAGTAAACGTTAAATCTGGTTACGCTCGTAACTTCCTTATCCCACAGGGTAAAGCAGTTATGGCAACTAAAGACAACGTTGCTATGTTCGAAACTCGTCGTGCTGAACTAGAAGCTAAAGTTGCTGAGCAACTAGCTGCTGCTGAAGCTCGTGCAGAGAGCGTTAACACTCTAGAAGGCGTTACAATCGCTTCTAAAGCTGGTGACGAAGGTAAACTATTCGGTTCTATCGGTACTCGTGACATCGCTGACGCTATTACAGCGGCAGGTGTTGCAGTAGCTAAGAGCGAAGTACGCCTACCTGAAGGCGCTCTACGTAACATCGGCGAATTCGAAGTAAGCATCCAACTTCACTCTGAAGTTTTTGCTACTGCGAAAATCGCTATCGTTGCAGCTGAGTAATTTCAGTACCAAGACGAATTCTTTCTTTTGAAAGTTTTAAACACCAGCTTCGGCTGGTGTTTTTTTATGTCTGGAATATAGGAAAAGGTAAGAGAGGGTTACATTAGGTTAAAAGCCTACTATGATCCAAAAGCTCTGATGGCTGAACAACCAGCTATGGAATTAGAATTGAAAGAGTAGGTTAATCGACAGCACAGAGTCTTGTTTGCTTAAGCCTTCAGGCACTTTATCGTGGTACTGGCGAGAGTGAGCGATCTTCAGCGCGATATTGTCAGTAATATCGTTGATGGCTTCTAACTCAGTATCAAACTTTAGGTTACTGTGACCAGAGACAAGCGTCACGTCTGCCTTGAGCTGCAAATTCTTCAACACCTGCCATGACGTATTCACGTTGCCACGGAAAATTGCCTCTTCAACAATCTCTGGGAAGATGATGTCATCATCATCAATCTCATCAAGGTTCGGTTCTTGGTAACGAAAACCTGGTCCCACTTCGACTTCCAACACAAACTCTTCGGTATTCGAAAACTGGTAACCCAGACCACTCGAAATTGTGTAGTCCTTGAAGTAAGCACTGTATCGCGAGTCGACTCCTTTAAAGCTGCCGTAAAGGTAGGTTTTAGGGCTTAACTTGTAGTCACTCTGAGCTGAGTAAGTTGATTGCCTTTTATCTTCTTCGCCATCTTTGTAGAGGTTGTAGTATTTCCATTCACCACTGGTTCTATGACGGCCAGCCGTGTACTCACCGTTAAGGCGTGCGTTAAGCGCTCGTGAATCAGAGTTACCAGTATGCGACTGATATCCAAATTCGACCTCAGTCTTTAGTGGGTTAGGCAGCTCTGTATCAGCCGTATCACTTGGTGCGATATCCAACTCTTTTTCTTCAGGTGTCGGTGCAACGACGATCGGCTCAGCTGTAGTTTCTGGTACTACTATAGAGTCGAGAATAGAATCAACAGAGGCTTTAGCATCATCAGCTAAGGCCAACGGAGCGCTCAGGAGACCGATGCTTAGAAGACCAGTGCTCAGAGCCAATAATTTGGACACGCATACCTCTAGTTATACAGTGAGTGAATGGCAGGATCGTAATGCTACCCTTGGTTAATTCCGTCAGCAATAGGTAAATTCTTCCTGAAGAATAAAACAAACTCATAGGATCGGATTACAAACGGATGTTCTTGGGTATAATGAACGATCATTATTAGTTATTGAGTGTAGTCATAGTGGATACCAAAAGTCAGAAATCAGCCAACGATCAGGTGGACGCCATCAAGGTCCCGCCACATTCATTAGAAGCTGAGCAATCTGTTATTGGCGGTTTGTTATTAGATAACGAACGCTGGGATACAGTTGCCGAAAAGGTTGTGGCCAAAGACTTTTATAGCCGTCCTCACCGTCTGATCTTTGAAGCGGTAAAGGATATCCTTGAAGAAAGTTCTCCTCTGGATCTTATTACACTCTCTGAACATTTAGAGCTGCGTGAGCAACTTGAAGAAGTGGGTGGCTTTGCTTACCTAGCTGACCTAGCGAAGAACACACCAAGTGCCGCAAACATCAATGCGTATGCAGATATCGTAGCGCAACGTGCACTTGTTCGTAGCCTGATTGGTGTCGCGAATGAGATTGCTGATTCTGGTTATGATCCTCAAGGTCGTACATCGGAAGAACTTGTTGATCTGGCTGAAAGTAAAGTCTTCGCGATTGCAGAAGGCCGTGCAAGTGAAAACGAAGGTCCACAAAACGTTGATAGCATTCTTGAGAAGACGCTAGAGCGTATCGAAATCCTGTACAAAACTCCGCAAGATGGTGTGACAGGTGTCGATACTGGCTTCAACGACCTCAACAAGAAAACAGCAGGTCTACAAGGCTCTGACTTAATTATTGTTGCTGCTCGTCCATCGATGGGTAAAACCACATTTGCGATGAACTTGTGTGAAAACGCGGCGATGAAGCAAGACAAACCGGTTTTAATCTTCTCGCTAGAGATGCCAGCCGAACAGCTGATGATGCGTATGCTTGCGTCACTTTCTCGCGTAGACCAAACCAAGATTCGTACTGGTCAGCTAGATGATGAAGATTGGGCTCGTATCTCGTCGAGTATGGGTATTCTTATGGATAAGAAGAATATGTATATCGATGACAGCTCGGGTCTAACGCCAACAGAAGTGCGTTCTCGTGCTCGACGTATCGCTCGTGAACACGATGGTATCTCTATGATCATGATAGATTACCTTCAATTAATGCGTGTACCTTCGTTATCTGATAACCGTACTCTTGAAATCGCCGAGATTTCTCGCTCATTGAAAGCGTTAGCAAAAGAGCTCAACGTTCCGGTTGTGGCACTTTCTCAGCTTAACCGTTCCCTAGAGCAACGTGCTGATAAGCGCCCAGTAAACTCGGATTTGCGTGAATCAGGTTCGATTGAGCAAGATGCCGATTTGATCATGTTCATCTATCGTGATGAGGTTTATAACCCAGATAGTTCCTTGAAAGGCATTGCTGAGATCATCCTTGGTAAGCAACGTAACGGTCCGATCGGTTCTGTTCGTCTTACGTTCCAAGGCCAACACTCCCGATTTGATAACTATGCAGGCCCTGCATTTGATGATGAGTAATCGCTAATGACTTACATGAAAGCGGCGACGGCGAGCATTGACTTAAACGCGCTCGAACATAACCTGAACCAGATAAAGTCGAAGGCTCCTCAGTGCAAGGTCATGTCTGTTGTGAAAGCCAATGGCTACGGACACGGCTTACTGCATATAGCCAAGCATTCAAAAAGCTCTGATGCTTTTGGTGTGGCGCGTATTGAAGAAGCGTTACAACTTCGTGCTGGTGGCATTGTTAAACCTATTTTGTTGCTGGAAGGATTTTACTCTTCGGGCGATTTGCCAATCTTGGTGACCAATAACATTCAAACGGTGGTGCATTGTGAAGAGCAATTAAGCGCGCTAGAGAATGCGGATTTGGAAACACCCGTTGTGGTATGGCTAAAAGTCGACAGTGGTATGCACCGATTAGGTGTTCGCCCTGAGCAATACCAAAACTTTGTTGAGCGTTTGCATCAATGTGCGAATGTTGCCAAACCTCTACGTTACATGAGCCACTTCGGTTGTGCTGATGAACTGGATAGAGCAACCACCGTTGAACAGACAGAGCTTTTCTTGTCGCTTACTGAAGGTTGTGAAGGGGAGCGTTCACTTGCTGCCTCTGCGGGTTTACTCGCTTGGCCAGACAGCCACCTTGATTGGGTTCGTCCGGGAATCATATCTTACGGTGTCTCTCCGTTTGTTGATAAATCAGCGCAAGAGCTTGGATTTTTGCCTGTGATGACCCTGACCTCACACCTAATTGCCGTTCGCGATGTGAAAGCCGGTGAAAGTGTGGGTTATGGCGGAAACTGGACCAGTGAACGTGATACCAAGGTTGGTGTTATCGCGATTGGTTATGGTGATGGTTATCCTCGTACTGCACCTAACGGCACTCCAGTGTTCGTTAACGGTCGAAAAGTACCGATCGCAGGACGTGTATCAATGGACATGCTAACGGTTGATCTAGGCCCTGATGCGGCAGATAAAGTCGGCGATGAAGCGACTCTGTGGGGTAAAGATTTACCTTCAGAAGAAGTGGCTGAACATATCGGCACTATCGCTTACGAGTTAGTCACTAAGCTGACTTCGCGTGTTGCGATGGAATATGTGAAGTAATCATGGATCTTGATAAGTAAATTATGTTCAAGCGAACGACTCGAAGCTGGCTAATGTCTGCAATGACATTACTCGGTGTCAGCTTTTCTTCTTCCGCTGTGAGTGAAGAAAAAGATTCAGCCTTTGTTCCTTTCTACTTCAGCACCGAAACCATGGGTAACACCTTTGGGGTTGCGGGTGTCGCAAAGGGTGTTTGGCAACCTCAAGCCGCTCTGTTTGGTATGGCACTCTATTCAGACAAAGACAGTTACGTCGGTTTTCTATCGGCTTTTAACTATGCCTTGTCTGAGAACGTATTGTTTAGCACTCAGATGTATCAAGCGCGCTTCAACGACAACCCGTATTACATTGGTTCTCAAGGCGATAATGATTCATCTATCGATGACAAAACCATTGCTGATGGCTTAGAGCAAAACTATCAGTTTGAGTTTAAGTATTTGCTACCTTGGGGCAACGTTGCAGAACACGGTTTACTCGGTGCTTTTCAGCCAATCAAAGATGTGAGCTTTGCTTCGCCAATCGAATCGGGTGTCAGTTCGATTCTATTTACGCCTTTTTATACTGCTCGCGAGTTGGAAGGTTTAAATAATACCGAGGAGGCAACAGGCTTTAGTTTGGCGTTTGATTGGGATAACCGTGATAGCACACGCAACCCGACCAGAGGTTCTCACACTAACCTTGAGTTCACCACTGGCGCAGAGAGTTGGTCTAACGATGACTTGTGGCTTAAGTGGACCTTCCAAAATAGCCAGTACTTTGCTTTAGGTCCTTTAGGGGACTTATTCGATCAACAAGTTTTAGCATTTGATTTCTATACCGCTGACACGCCAACGTGGGATAACTGCTCTGGGCAAGATTGTGCTCGCCCACCAGAAACGGAGCAAGCTCGATTGGGTGGCTTGTATCGTTTACGAGGTTATACCGGAGGTCGTTATCACGGTCGCTCTGCAGTTCATTATTCTGCTGAGTACCGAGTACTTCCTGACTGGCAACCACTTGGCGATATCCCACTGATAAACTACTACGATTTGCCTTGGTGGCAATGGGTAGCGTTTGCTGAATTAGGGCGCGTTGCCGATGAGTACGACATCAAAACACTGCACTCGGACATGAAATGGAGCTTAGGTGGCGCGGTGCGTTTCCAAGTGGAAGGTATTGTTGTACGTGCTGAGTTGGCGCGAGGTGGTGATGAAGGGACCTTTAGGGTTATGATAAACCAGCCCTTCTAAACCTTTCGGCCTACAGTAGGCCAAATACTATTTTTATAAGAGTGGTCGTGGAAACACACCACTCTTTTTTTATTAACAAGATATTGTTTTTATTAAGGAGATCTTGTTTTCAAGCAGTCTACTCACCTTGCATCGTAGCAATCACAGTTCGGCTTCCACCACAATCTCGGTGCTCTCCTAAGTAAATACCCTGCCATGTTCCTAAAGCTAAACGACCATTGCTAATTGGTATTGTCACACTGGTGCCAAGTGTCGATGCTTTAATGTGGGCAGGCATGTCATCATCACCTTCATAGGTGTGTCTGTAGTAGGGCGCTCGCTCTGGGACAAACTTATTAAAGTGCGACTCCATATCGGTACGGACGGTAGGATCAGCGTTCTCGTTTAGCGTGAGGCTGGCAGAGGTATGTTGGATAAAAAGATGTAATAAACCAACAGATAGAGAATTGATATCGTGTATCTGTTGTTCAATTTCATCAGTAATGAGATGAAATCCACGCTTTCGTGCATTTAGGTGTATAGTCTTCTGAATCCACATACGCCATCCTTTATAATGTGTTTGGAAAAAAAGTGGTTTAACGCTATCTTTTGAACTTGAATTTATCAGGTATCGCTCACACTTAATTATGTTAGAGCTAGAGTCTGTACCGATTCTTCTGTCAGGAAATCTAATCCTGATTTATCTCAAGGTACAGCTCTTCATATGCGGCATAATACGTCGTGAAAAAAAATTACAAAGAATCTTTCAGTGGTGACGCGGTTTGGTCATCACAGAAAAATATAAACTTTCGCCTAATCGGGGGTTCTATTCATCACCCAGGTGACGTTTAGAATAAAACCTACAGTAACATCGGGATAGATACCATGTTGAAAAATATCAACCCAACGCAAACACAAGCGTGGAAAGCTCTAACGGCACATTTTGAGTCTGCTCAAGATATGGATATGAAAGAGCTGTTTGCTCAAGATGCAAAGCGTTTCGAGAGCTTTTCTACTCGTTTCGGTTCTGACATCTTAGTGGATTACTCTAAGAACCTTATCGATGCTGAAACTATGCAGCACCTATTTGCTCTTGCGAACGAGACTGAAGTTAAGTCTGCAATCGAAGCAATGTTCGGTGGTGATGCAATCAACAAGACTGAAGGTCGTTCAGTACTTCACACTGCTCTACGTAACCGTAGCGACAAGCCAGTAATGGTTGACGGCAAAGACGTAATGCCAGCAGTTAACGCTGTACTAGCAAAAATGGAACTGTTCACACACCGCATCGTTTCTGGTGAGTGGAAAGGTTACACAGGTAAAGAGATCACTGATGTTGTAAACATCGGTATCGGCGGTTCGGATCTTGGTCCATACATGGTGACTGAAGCACTAACGCCATACAAAACTCGCCTAAACATGCACTTCGTTTCTAACGTAGATGGCACTCACATCGTTGAGACACTTAAGCCTCTTAACCCAGAAACAACGCTATTCTTAGTGGCATCTAAAACATTCACGACTCAAGAAACAATGACTAACGCGCACTCTGCACGTGATTGGTTCTTGGCTGAAGCGGGTGACAACGCACACGTAGCTAAACACTTCGCAGCACTATCAACTAACGCAACTGCGGTCGCTGAGTTTGGTATTGATACTGACAACATGTTCGAATTCTGGGACTGGGTTGGTGGTCGTTACTCACTATGGTCTGCAATCGGTCTTTCTATCTCACTATCTGTTGGCTTCGATAACTTCGTTGAGCTACTAGAAGGTGCTCACGAGATGGATAACCACTTTGCTTCAACTGAGTTTGAAAGCAACATTCCAGTAATCCTTGCGCTTATCGGTATTTGGTATAACAACTTCCACGGCGCTGAGTCAGAAGCAATTCTACCTTACGACCAGTACATGCACCGTTTTGCAGCTTACTTCCAGCAAGGCAACATGGAATCAAACGGTAAGTTTGTAGACCGTGAAGGCAACCCGGTAGAGTACCAAACAGGTCCTATCATCTGGGGCGAACCTGGTACAAACGGTCAGCATGCTTTCTACCAACTGATTCACCAAGGCACTAAGCTGATCCCATCAGACTTCATTGCTCCTGCTATCAGCCACAACCCAGCATCTGATCACCACCAGAAGTTGATGTCTAATTTCTTTGCTCAAACTGAAGCACTAGCATTCGGTAAGACAAAAGAGACAGTGGAAGCTGAATTCCTAGCGGCTGGCAAAACAGCTGAAGAAGTGGCTGAGCTTGTACCTTTCAAAGTATTTGAAGGTAACCGTCCAACGAACTCTATTCTTGTTAAGCAAATCAACCCTCGCTCTTTAGGTAACCTAATCGCGATGTACGAGCACAAGATCTTCGTTCAAGGCGTTATCTGGAACATCTTCAGCTTCGACCAGTGGGGTGTAGAACTTGGTAAGCAACTAGCAAACCAAATTCTTCCTGAGCTTGCTGACGATGCTCAAGTAACGTCTCACGACAGCTCAACGAACGGTCTAATCAACGCATTTAAAGCGCTTAAAGCTTAATTGAGTTGATAGCACCAAAAAAACGCCAACCTTCGGGTTGGCGCTTTTGTATCTGTATAGCAAGCATTGGTTAAATCGCAGGTAATAAAAAAGGCTGGCATGATGCCAACCTTCTTTGAGTTGATACTCAGTACTGCTAGAAATAAACAGCTGTTATTCGAAACAGATCTCGATGAAAGCATTACCCCATTGAGATGAGAAAGGCATGATGATGATTGCCCCATCACACTTGTGACGAATCGTGTGGCCTTTACCTGAAACCACGATTGGCGTTGCCATATCGAAGTCAAAGCCGCTTTCTGCAAGAATACGTTTTGCACCGCCAGTCACCATGTTAGTGATTTCACCCACCATATCGGTCACTTCTTCGTTGAGGCCGTTTGGTCGTTCACCGAGCATGTTTTCCATGATTTCGAGAGCGAGACCTTCATCAAAGGTGATCGACATAGAGCCACGAGATTGTGTACCCACCATGCCAATTAGGCCGGATACATCACCACGAGCGATTTCATCTTTCTTAACTCTCGGTTTTTGTGGCTTCAATTCTAGAGAAGCCATCGTTTTTAATACGTTCATCAAAGAAGCTAAAAACGGGTTTACAAATTCAGCGCGCATAATGTTCTTCTATAATCTTATTCTTTCATCTCGGAGGAGCAAGATTGGCAAATGCCATGCGATTCAATGACATGATTCGTCAATTGAAAGCCATGCTTCTCAGCGTTACTGGCGAGTAGGGTGACAAGCGCATCGTCCTGCAGTTCTATCACAGTGCCACATTTATCGCAGATCAGTAGTTGGGAGAAATGTTTGTTGGCATTGCAAGAGCAGCAGCATATGAAGCTATTGGTTGACTCAACTCTGTGAATGAAACCTTGCTCCAACAAGAAATCCAAAGCGCGATATACTGTAGGTGGCTTGGCTTGCGGTTCACTGACCTTGAGTTGCTCTAACAATTCATAAGCACTGGAGGCTTTTTTGTTAGAGAGGATGAGTTCAAACACACGCTTTCTCTGCGGGGTGAGTCTCACGCCTCGCGATGCGCATATGCCTTCAACTTGCTCTATTAATGTGTGATCCAAATTTTTCACCATTCAATCGGATATCCCTATTCAAACGCTATGTCTTAGAGACTTGGTCTTGGGAACCGTTGATTCTATTAAAGTCAGTACTGGGCGTATTGTGACCCACGACTTTGAATAAGACAAGGTAACTCAAAATGACAGTGTGACTCAAGGCATAACTAAATAGATAACTATCAATTAGAGTTTGAGTGAATGGGTTTAAGCAGAAAGTGTGAGGTAACGTTGATAGAGCACGTTGTTAGAACACTAACCGCGCATAGCGATAAACAAAGCCTTGTTGGGGCCTTCGAGCGTTTTGTTGTAGGGAATAAAGAGTAAAAGCGTTTCTGTTCTCCTGAGCTAAATGGCTTGTGAGCTTTGAAGTTCACCTGTTGATAATGTAACTGAATATTATTGCTGTCCCATTTAAGTTCAAGTTGTGTTAGATTTTATCGGTTTATATTATTGCTTTATAAGGGAATTTTCTGGTATGCATTGTCATGGATGTAGCGCTGAACGGTATTTTAAAGATCAATATTGTCCACATTGTGGGCATCACCATCAAGAAAGCATGAAAATCCTTCAGTGTGATGAGGTGAACAGTGATTTCGTTAATCTAAAGGAAGACTTGCCTAGCTCTGAGGTGTTTACAGGGTTTGTGGTTGATACGCTTAGATATAAGCGGGAAAAACGAACTCAGAAAGAAATCACTGAAATAGGCTTGTGGTGGATAACATTAGACAATGGTGTCGAGCAGAAACAGGTCAGCATTTACTCAGAAGATGCAATACATGACAACATCAACCGAGGTGATGTCATTACGGTATTTCGCTCTAGTGCTTGGGTTAGTACATACGACGTACAAAAAGGTAGTGCACAGACGGAAGTGACTAATGATCACCTTGCTCCAGCTCTTGTTGCGCACGGAGAGCAAGGGCAGCAGTACAGTGAATGCCCATACAGCCCCCCTTCGCCTAAAGTCGGTTTTGTTGAATCGATGATTGATGGCTTATTTGGCAGTGCCGTTCTTGTCGGGATTGGTTGGGGAGTGGCGACCTATTTTGACTTTTCGGTGATGTGGCAAGTTTGGGCTGCTATTGCCGCTCTTATTTGTTTTTATCATGCTTTTTCTAGTGTGCGTCACGATGCGAAACGCCATCAGAGTGAGATGTCATTTTATCGTCATGAGGTTGATTATTTTGATCGAATTTTGCAATGTGACCGAGTTCAGCTGAACGCCACCAATTTACGACGTCCTCATCATCCTGACGATCATTTCTGTGACCAATGTCAGTCCCGCCACAACGCGGGTCTCATTTACTGTCCACAATGTGGTAGCGCCACCAGAGTGGAGCATATCGAAGCAAGTGACTCTTCCAATCTCAGTTTAGAAGCCCCCCTCTCTGAACATGTTGTGATAACACCGAAAGCATCGCCTTCTGGTCAGGTAAAAGATCTAGTGGAACAACATGTCTCACCTCACTTAGTTGTTGAGAATCAAGACTATACTCATGAGTTTGGTGTCGGCCCTAAAAAACAAGGTCAACTAAAAGGTGATTACTACATTGGTATCGTTGTGGTTCGTGAGCTTGAATCGAATGTAAAAGAGTGGGTCGATCGACAGTATGAGACAACAACGTATACCAATGCGTATGGGAAAAGCTACAAAGAAAGTCGGCTTGTATCTGAAACACAACATCGCCGTTCAGAGATCAATGGTTTCCTGCTTTTAAGAAATTCAGATGGTGAGGAGTTCCCTTACGTACCGACTCAAAACCAATTGAGTGAAACCGATGTGGGTGACGTTGTGCTAATAGGGATAACTCAAGTCGACCTTGGAAAGGAGCAAAAAGAATTCCAACAGCTTTATTACAATCTAACTAAAGATCGCATTTGGGATAACGAATGTATTAGTCGTTACTCTCGTACTGGTATTACGGCAGGTCTATCCATTTGGTCATTATTAGCTGCTGGTGGAATTGCATTAAGCAGTTTGCCAGGGGCTGTTGTCGCAGCTCCTGTGGTATTTAGTTTGTTCCTATGGGGACGAGGGTATGAAGCGCAAAAAGCCAACCAAGAGCAGCGTCAAAGGTTTGTTGATAATGTGAAAAATGTCCGCTTCAAAGCCATCGAGCAGAAAGACCAGTGGCTTGGTTGGCTAAGTTAGTTAATTAGTTTAGTTAGTTCTCACTTCCATTCAGACGCATAAAGAGAAGCCTTGTCTTCTCTTTATGCGTCGATATCTTTCTTTCACTCGGTCTCTTGGATTCCTGCAATGACATGCAATGTTCTGAAAACATGCAGAGCCCTTAGCACCGATGCATTTATATTTAATTAAGGAGCGATATACCATGCTTCGCTTGTCTCAAATTAGTCACGGAGCGATAGTCGTTAGCCTTATTGCTCTTATTCAGGGATGTTCATCTACCGATAAAGTGACATCAGCACAATCGCAACCAACCTTGGAGCGAGGGCTTGGATTACCTGCAGATGCAAAACTAATCTCGAATCATAACTCGGCAGAGGGGCGAGAAATGTTTCGTGATATGCAGTTGGCGTTAAAATCGCGCAATCTTTATCAAACCATGGGAGGGGATATCTCTTACATCAAAGGACAGTGCCCTATTGATGTTATCGCCCACCGTGGCAGCTCTAATTATGCTGAAAACTCTCGTAATGCGATTCAAATGGCGGCGGTAAGTGGTTTTGATGGAGCAGAAATTGATGTGATGCTGACGCGTGATAAAGATTGGGTTGTACATCACGACATAGAAACAGGAAGAGCAACCGCTCGTAGCGATGGTAAGCGATATCGCGTGAGTCGTATGAAGAGTAGTGAGTGGAACTCTCTGAGTGGAAGGAGCCCTGACGGAACATTAGATGGGTATCGTCCCGCTTATTTCAATGAAGCCGTGAATGATTGGTACCATTACGCAACGATTGAACAACCCCTTAATATTGAAATAAAAACATCAGATGGCTCCATGGAAGATTTGTTTAAACTCGACGAAATGGCCAGACAAAGTCTCCCCTATAGAAACTATTTTTATTCATCAATGGATATGGACGTTCTGAAAAAAATGCGGGAAATCAATCCAAGTGTTTATCTTGGGTATGTGTGGGAAGCGCATTCAACGTCGGTTGCTAAATTTAAAAAAGATGCAAAGCGAGGGATGAAATCTGATGATTATTATCAGGAAAATAAAAAGAATATCGATCGCGCCTTTGCTATGGAGGGGCGTTATCGTAAGCATAAGCCCAAACATTCCGCTAAAACGGTAAAACGAATACTTGGTCCCAATAGTGGATTACATGTTGATATAAGAAGTTACCGACAATACGCGACAATTTATAGCCGTGCGAAAGCGCAAGGCATGAAGGTGGTGACTTATACGATTAACGGAACGGATTACCACCAAGAGCAATTGGTCTCGTTAGCTAAGGCAGGTCGACCTCTGCCAGATGAGGCGATCATGGATACCAGTAAGTTCTCTATTTGTCAGCAGCTTGCTCCACAGCTTGTCGTTCAATCAAATGGCTACCAACCCACAACGTTAGCAGGCGAAACCGTTGCTGGCCTACCCAATGACGCTGATTTTCACCGACTCTATGAACAAATTGATTACCTCAAAGATGGCCATTACATCACTAACCTAGGTCTCATTAGGAGTGTGTCATATTCCAAGCCTGCTAGCGTGGAAGGTGTGAAAAAAAGAACGCAAACAACGCAAAGCACGAAGCCAGCAGTGCTGTTTGAAATTCAAGATGAAGATTTAAATTTAAGTAACGATGCGATCAGCATTTCGATGCCGACAGAAAAATGATGTTTGAAGAGAACAGGGATAGACAAATTATGGAAGCGTTAAGATGAAACCAGTTCCTAGCCAGGACGTAATAACCACAAAGAATAAGAGGCCGAAATGGTTGGCTGTTTTGTTGTTTTGTTGTTCACTAGTTTATCTTTTTCCTGAAGTCGCTTTCAACGCCAAGTTGGTTGAAATTGCGGGTGGAATCGATGTCAGTGATGCTCAATTACATAAAACGGAGCTATTTGGCCGAACCATCTCAGGGATCGGGGTGACTTTAATTGTTGCGGATTTTCTACTTAAAGGATGGCTTACCACGACGAAGTTTCGCGCTATTTCATCGTTGGTCGTGATTACAGCTTTGGTTTGGCCAACGGTTTTTTTTGGTCAAAAGGCGGTCATAGATAAATGGTTGATTGAACCGAGTAGTGCAAAGCAGAGACAGGAGGCTTTCTTTTCCTCTGTACTGCGATCAAGTTTAGCGATGAATGCGATTAATATCGAAGGGATCCCTTATAACTCAGAGGCGAGTACCGAGTCGTCAGAGATGACTTTTCTCGCTTTGATCGGTGGGTTGGTTTACAGCAATGATGCATTCTTAAGCCATATTGATGATAAGAAAGTTCAAATTTTGGATCGTTATATTCAAAATCGAGCAAACGCCAATTTCGATGAGCACTATGCGAACTATAAAGTATTACGGAGTGAAGTTCAGCAATCGTGGCATCAATATCAAGAACATGTTGGGACGTATAATCAGGCGGTAGAGTCTCGCCATCAAAAGGCCAATCAAGCGTGGGAAGAGGTCGAGTCGACCGTCGCGACGGGGTATCGTGATTATCAACAGGCGAGTAAGGCCTATTTAACGAGAGCAGAGGCGAGAGCACAAAGAGTTGCACAACCTATTTTTGACCTATTTGATGATAAAGAACGCTGTTATAAACGCAAAGGAAGCTCAAGAGCCAATTGTATCAGCCGCATTGAAGACCGCTATGAACGCTTATTAAAAGATAACTCGATTCCCCACCAACCGATGGATTATTGGTTAGAGAAAACCTTTCGACGAACGAAAGGTGAAACATCTTGGGGGGAAGCATTCGGTTCTCTAGGCTTATCAGTTATCCAAGCCGGTATTGAGCAGGCGACAGGGCAAGCTGGAGAAGCCATTCAAGATAAAACGTATACCAATAGTGTCGCTCATTACACACCTCGAATACTGGCAGTGTGGCAAAAACAGTTCTTAAAAGAGACCGGTTATCCTATGGGAATCGACTCTATGTCGGCGTTTCGCTCCCACTCTACAACAGCAAGTAAGGTTCGTACTCAAGTTCATCGAAAGGGGATCCATTTAGACTCCAATTGGCAAATAAACCAAATTAGCGTGTTTAAAAATGCAGTCAGAAACAAAGTTATGAAGGACACCAAAGCTCGTTGGCATGCCGAAGCAAAGCAGCGGGGTTACGACATTGAACCGAACTTATCTTGGAATTATTTTCAAAAAGTAGCCGAAGTTCAGCAACAAATAAAGAATCGTATGGGCGAACGTTATTACGTCGAGCCCATGATGGCGACGTGGAATAATAAGCAATTTTACCAACAGGTTATTGTTCCAAATGTGAGGCGTGAGAGAGATTATTGGCTAGGTTATATTGAGGCGTCACGCGCTCAGTTTGCTGATGATGGCCCTTATGCTGAACAAGGCAAAGCGGCATTGCGTTCTATCATTGTGCCGCCAATATCAATGGGACTATCGCTATTTCTCGTTGTCCTAACGGTGTTTAAGCTGCCAGGAAAATTTATCCTGTTGATGAATTACCATAAACCACGGCCAGCACCGAACTTGAAGAGCAAGGCTCTGAATATAGGCAGCTCGTTTATCGTCATATTCGTTATTCTTGTTGTGCCTGTGAATGTATTTTCATCCAAGTACACTCAAACGGACTCAACGATTGGCTTTTTCTTAGAGCAAGTCAGTGACACACTATCTCCGTCGGCTTCTTATGCCGTTCGTTGGGTGATACATACTCAACCGTTGATTCATCCACTTGGCGCTCAAATAGACAAAAGTATGCGTATTACTGATGGGTTTTCTGCCTCTTTGGAGCATTCGGTAGCGGAGTTGGATGGTGTTTTTGCTCGTTATTTAACTCAGCGTGCTGAGAGCGAACCGGTGAGTTCAGCTAAAAACAATAATGAAGCCCAAACGGAGTTTCCTATGTACATCAATTCAAATGCACAGAACCAACCGGGTTTTAAGGTTCGAATAATGAATATTAAGCCTAGGTACCAAGCCGGTATGCGATTGCCAGAGGGTAATTATGATGTTGAGGTCCGTGCCAATGGATACCAACCAAAGCGTTTATGGGTAAAGCACAGTAAAGGAAAAGCCTCTCACCGAATCGAACTTGAAAAGTTGGTTATTTAAGTCCGCGTCATAGAAAGTGAACAGAAGAAAATGATCTGCTCCTTCCACTAAAAAGGGTTTAGCGTTACTTGGCGCGGGAGCTGCTTTGGTAGCTGCTCACCCTGAACTTATCACCGCTAGCGTATCGGCAGACGGTGTTCAATTCGGTGGCATTATTGGCGCAAGTGCTCCAATAGTATTTGGCCTATGGGAAACCCTACGCAATGAGTTCAAGTAATGGCTGAGTATCAAACACTAATAATCGCTGTGGTCAGTGCCTTATCTAGCGGTGTAGGTGTAGGTATCACACTCAAAACAGATGTGAAGTGGCTGCGCCTGATGATGGAAAAGATGGATGAGAGATTAATTCGGCTTGAAAGAACAAAATAAAGTTTGAACTTCAACATGATTACAAGCATGAAAAAGCGACCTTATTATAGGTCGCTTATCTGAGAAGTTAGTTAAGCTTATGAATTTAGCAGTTTTTTCTTCAAACTGTTCTCATATTGCTTCAAAGAGTAGATAAACATATTAGGTTGTTCTTTTGAGCGGATCATCCCCGCTTTTATATAGAACTCTTCTCGCCCTTCTCTGGCATGAAGAAATAATGCGTATACACCTACATCTCTTGAGGAAAGGAATGCTTGACGGATTGCTCGACCAAGAAGCCACTTGCCTAGACCCTGCCCTTGAACAGACTTACATACTGCTATTTTACTTAGCAGTATGCAAGGAACTGAACTATAGGGGAATTTACGTCTTTCTTTGTTTGATATGTGTTTCTTTTCAAACGAACTGCTAGCTAAAGTGAAATAACCGACAACTCTTTTCGGTTGTCCTTCTTCACCTTGTGTGACACATAGGTGTGGGATTGAAACCCTTCGTTCGTGTTCTTTAGCTAAGTTCTTCGTTAAATATTCATTTAACGAACACACACCACAATCAAATTGCGTAAAATCATACGTTGCTTCAGGATCAAAGCGTTCGACTTCTAATTTTTGATCTTTACCGTCCAAGTTTCCTCCAATGACATTCCGATAATTTCTTGCATCAGCTCTGTAGGGTCTGCAGGATTTTCTAACGCTTCCATGACAGAATCCCATTGCTTTGCTTGTATTTGTAACCTTTTTCTCTCGCTAATAACTTCTTGAGCTCTAGCTACTGTTGTTTCTGATACAAATTTACTAACTGTAGTATTTGAAAGTAGCGCTGCTTCTTCTAAAGCGCTTTTTTCACTTTCAGATAGGCGAAATTCAACTCTCTCTTTTTTTAATGCACTCATCTTTTACTCCTTGCGCCTTAACGCGCAGCGGAAACTCCAACTATATGTATATACCTAAATGGAATATTATCTATTTGGTTAACTATTTTATGAATAAAATTTTGTACGGTCACTCTCCGTACAAAATGGATTCTCGTCTGCATAGGATAAAAAGTCAACTAATTTGTACGTTATTTTACCGTAAGATAACAAAGTGAAATCAACCTTACTTTAGATGTTTTGTATGTAATTTATGCGGAAACAGCTGAGTGTAAACCTGCCATAAAATGTTCAAGTTCCTATGCCCAGTAACTTGAGCGACTTCCTCAATTGAGTAGCCCTTTTCAAACAAACGGCTTGCTCCTTCTCTTCGCAAGTCGTGATACCTCAAATCCTCAATACCTAATTCGTTCCTTACACGCTGAAAAGCCTGCGCTAACACTTCGTGAGTTATACGGGAAAATAAGCTCACCTTTATTTGGTTGCTTTAGTGCGATCTCAAATGATTCACCAAGCAACGGCACTATCATGTGATTGCCTTCTTTCTTCCTTGGGTCTTTTCTGTCTCTGACGAGTATCGTTTTATGTTCTTGGTTGAGGTCTTCCCAACGCAGCTTGCAGACTTCACCTATTCGCATACAAGTGAGAATGCTGAACTCAAGAATATCGGTGAATGGAATTCGAGTTGTGCCGTTTGGCCTAAAAGACTCGCGTTGCTCTAATCCAAGCTTTAAGAGTTTCAGTTCTTCAGAAGTTGGGCGACGTGTTCGTTTCTGACTCTTACCGACTAACCCCATATCAATCAGAACAGGGACGGCTTCATCAAATATCTGGTGATTGGTGTCGATGTTGAAGACAGGCTTAGACTTTTTCATTACAGAACGTAGGTAAGCAATATCATGATAAATCGTTGCGGGTTTGGCTCCTGCGCCTCTTCTATTTTTACAGTGCTCGATTAAGTCGCTAGTTCGTAGTTGATTACTCTCAACTTGGGCGATGTCGCAATCCCTAAGCATTTTAATAACGTAGCGTTTTGTTCGGCCTGTATTGTCCCAGAGATCTCGTTCTGCCATGAACAAATCGAGGAGTACCGAAAGGGGGACTGTTTTTGGCTGATTGAGTACCCCTTGAGCCTCTAGTTCAGCTACCCTTTTTTTACCGAAAGCTTTAGCGAGTGCTTTCTTTTTTAGAGTTTTGCTTTCCCTGTGTATAATGCGCGAATTCTTTTTAACGATGATTGTTACCTTGAACCTTGGTTCACCGCTTTTTAGCTTTCTGGTCTCGATGGTATAACTTGCCATTGTCCAACTCCTAAAGGGGTACTTGAGGGGTACTACAGGAAGTAATTCCGTTTAATTCTAGGTAATTCACTGTATGTTTGTACAGTATTAATTGAGACTGAATCATGACAAACACTAATAAAACCAGTAAATACGCTAGTAACCGACTTTCTGTTGCACCCATGCTCGATTGGACTGACCGCCACTGTCGTTACTTTCACCGTTTGCTTTCTCAGCAGACTCTTCTGTACACGGAAATGGTAACAACGGGCGCGATCTTACATGGTAAGGGCGACTTCCTAGAATATAACGAGCAAGAACATCCTCTTGCACTTCAACTCGGTGGTTCAAACCCGGTTGATCTTGCTGCTTGTGCCAAGCTTGCTGGTGAGCGCGGTTACGATGAAGTAAATCTTAACGTAGGTTGTCCTTCAGACCGAGTTCAGAATGGTCGATTTGGTGCATGCTTGATGGCTGAGCCCGAGTTGGTGGCAGATTGTGTTTCAGCGATGAAAGAAGTCACTGATATTCCAATTACCGTGAAAACGCGTATCGGTATCGATGACCAAGACTCTTATGAGTTTCTAACTAAGTTTGTTTCGACGGTTTCTGAAAAAGGTGGCTGTGAGCAATTTACTATTCACGCGCGTAAAGCGTGGTTGAGTGGCCTTAGCCCGAAAGAGAACCGTGAGATCCCACCGCTAGATTACGATCGTGCATACCAAATCAAGAAAGATTTCTCTGATCTGGTGATTGCCGTGAATGGTGGCATTACGACTCTTGAGCAAACTAAGGAGCACTTGCAACACCTTGATGGTGTGATGATTGGTCGTGAGGCTTACCATAGCCCATTTATTTTGGCTGAAGTTGATCAACAGATCTTTGGTTTAGACACACTAATTAAGAAGCGCTCACAGGTTGTCGAAGAGATGTACCCGTACATCGAGCGTGAACTTTCAAATGGTGCAAGCTTAGGTCACATCTCTCGTCACATGCTTGGTTTGTTTCAAAGCATGCCTGGTGCAAGACAATGGCGTCGCTACATCAGTGAAAACGCACATAAGAAAGGTGCAGGTATTGAAGTGATGCAAACAGCATTGGCTAAGATCCCTAAAGAGCTAAATGTTTAAGCTCCCTCTAAGTTAAAAACTTAAGGTTAAATTCGCCACTAGAGGTTAAATTTACCACTATAAGTTTCCGAAAAGCCACGCATGAAGATGTGTGGCTTTTTATTTATCTGATAAATAAGGATTTTATAGGGTTGGCATACTTGGTATGGAAGCTGCAATGTTAGAAAGTAGGAAAGATAGGTCATTAACTCATTAGGGAGACCATTATGTTTGAATTAATCTTTGTTCTTATTTTCGTTGCGACTCTACTTGTCACTGGTATTACGTTTATGACGGTATTGGCTGCAACCGGAGTGGCGTTATTAGTCATGTTGGTCTTAGGTATGATGGGGGCCGTGTTTAAGTTACTGCCTTGGTTGATCGTGATTGCAATCGGTGTGTGGTTTTTCAAAAACTTTGTACACAGTTCTAACCAAAGACGTTACTAAGGTCATGGTGTCGTCAAATCTTTGATCGTCAGCGGTTTATCATTTGAGAATTTAAGATGTGTGATAGAATTTTCCCCAATAATCTATGAATGTGCATACAATTAGCACAACGATATGGAATTGGAGCTATCTCAAATGAATAAAATGCCATTAATTGCTTTAGTGGGAATGCTATCTTTAAGCTCGGCAGTGTCTGCTGAAGAAGAGTTTTCTTACACGGCTAAAGTCGGTGCCGATATGTGGTGGGGAAGTACAAAGCTAAACGAAGTTAGACAAGATGATGACTCTAACTCACCTTCGTTGTATTTCGCATTTGAGCATAATGCCCCGATGCTACCAAACGCTAGCTTTCGCTATATTTCTGTTGATGCAGATTCATTGGCTTTCGATAAGTACGATTACACCTTCTATTACACGTTGTTAGATCACAAGCTGATGAACTTCGATGCGGGTGTGACGTTTACTCAGTATTCAAACTCGAATTATATCGAACCGAAAACGGGTGGTACTCAAACAAGCTTTGATGAATTCACTTGGAGCTTCTACGGCAACGCAGAGATCAACGTTCCTGACACCAATTTCGATATCATCGGTACGATGGAGTTCGGTGATAGCAGTGGTATTAAGAGCACGGATTTGATGGCGGGTGTTCAGTACCGAATCCCTGTATCAGAATCTGAAATTGCCCTGCGTGGTGGTTACCGTGTTATCGATTTAGATTCGGATGAGTTCTTTAGCTCAGAACTAGGCAAGAGCTTTGTCATGGTCGATGGTTGGTTTGCTGGTGCTGAAGTGCGCTTCTAGGCCATATAAAGCAAATTTAGAACGAATTTTAAGAACGCCACTTTATTAAGTGGCGTTTTTTTATATCTATTGGTTACTTGAGTATATATCTTTCTGGAATTAGTTAGCACATTCATCACTTTCGACCATCCTTAATACAGAGAGCCAATTTGCGTCTATTCTTATAAGGTCTATGTAGTGAGGTCAAAGCAAGGGATGGAATATGACACTCAATGAATTGAGAAATTTATATAGAGAAAACCTGTTAGTTGAAGCCATCATAGAGCCCTCAATTCAAGAAGGGTCTTGGGTTGTGGAGTTTCGTCATATGGGTGGTGGCTTCGTTCTGCTTACTGATGTTCATGGTGAAGAATGTCATTACGCGGATTTAGACTTGGCATCTAAGTCGGCAATGGCGGTTGGCTTTCAGCAAGTACGCATTGAAAACCAGTAAGACAATTTACGTTTCAATCGGTTTTTACTTCCAAAAAGTTATAAAACATACTTTTCTATTCTTTCTTGTTATTAAAAGGAGTGGTTAATCTATCGTCACGCAATGATTAGGGATGTCGTGACCATGTCTTTAAATAAGAAAGAGTCTTCACAAAATAATAATGCACAGTCTGGGGCTAATGAGTTACCTGGGCTAGCAGCACCACTTAATGACCAACAATTGGGTCATCTTCAGCAAACTGTTTCTGAACTGTCTTCACAACAACTGGCATGGGTCAGTGGTTACCTTTGGGGAGTGAGCCAAGCTCAGCCTGTCGGTGCTGCTGCGCCAATCGCTCAAGCGGCCGCTGCAGTAGCGGCTAAGCCAGCGGGTAAGCTCAGCATTATCTTCGCTTCTCAAACCGGTAATGCGAAAGGCGTCGCTGAATCGCTAGAGGAAGAAGCAAAAGCCTTAGGTATTGCTGTCGAGCTTTTCGATGCAAGTGATTATAAAGGTAAGAACCTAGCCAAAGAGACACACGTCATTTTTGTGGCTTCAACCAATGGTGAGGGCGAAGCCCCTGATAACGCTATTGAGTTGCATGAATTCCTACAATCGAAGAAAGCGCCAAAATTATCAAACCTACAATACGGTGTGATTGGTTTAGGTGACTCAAGCTATGAGTTCTTCTGCCAAACGGCTAAAGACTTCGATAACTTCCTCGCTAAGCTTGGTGCTAAATCGTTTGTCGACCGTCTTGATTGTGATGTTGATTACGAAGAATCAGCAACGGAATGGCGCGCTAAAGCATTAGAGCAAGTAAAAGAGACGCTATCGACAGGCACTGAAGCCGATGTGGTTCAATTACCAGTCGGTCAAGCGGCCGCCGGTCATTCGCAATACACCAAACAAAACCCATACACCGCGACACTATTGACGAGCCAAAAGATCACCGGTCGTGATTCGGGCAAAGATGTTCGTCATATCGAGATTGATCTTGATGAGTCGGGCATTACCTACCAACCCGGCGATGCGCTAGGCGTATGGTATGAAAACAGTTCAGAACTCGCAAATCAGATTCTTTCTAAGGTTGGGTTATCGGGTATCGAAAGTGTCGATGTCGATGGTGAGAATCTATCTATCCATAGTGCGCTAGTGAGTAAATTTGAGATTACCACTTCAAACCCTCAACTTGTGACTAAGTTTGCTGAGTTATCGGGCAGCAAGAAGTTAATCAAGCTGGTGGAAGATAAAGACAAGCTTCGTGAATACGCGGGTAATACTCAAGTTGTCGATGTTTTAGCTGAGAAGAAAACTAAGCTATCGGCTGATGAGTTAATTGGCCTGTTACGTAAGCTGACACCGCGTCTCTATTCTATTGCATCAAGCCAAGCAGAAGTAGATGAAGAAGTTCACTTGACGGTTGGTTTGGTTGAATACCAAAAAGGCGAAGAGTCTCGTTTAGGCGGAGCTTCTAGCTTCTTAGCTCAACGTCTTGAAGAGGGTGGTGAAGTGAAGGTGTTTGTTGAGAACAACAATAACTTCAAATTACCACAAGACGACAATACACCAATCATCATGGTCGGCCCGGGTACCGGTATCGCACCGTTCCGCAGTTTTGTTCAAGAGCGTGAAAACAATGATGCTGAAGGAAAAAGCTGGTTGTTCTTTGGTGACCGTACCTTTACTCAAGATTTCTTATACCAAGTTGAATGGCAAAAGTACCTCAAGTCTGGCGCGCTAACTAAGCTCGATGTTGCCTTTAGCCGTGACCAAAAAGAAAAGGTTTATGTTCAGGACCGTTTAATCGAACAAGCAGAGCAGGTGTGGCAATGGCTGCAAGAGGGCGCGTACCTCTATGTCTGTGGCGATGCGACTCGAATGGCTAAAGATGTTCATGAAGCGTTAGTTTCGATAGCGGAAAAGCATGGCAACCAGAGCCGCGAGCAAGCTGAACAATATATTAATGATTTACGTAAAGCGAAACGTTACCAAAGGGATGTGTACTAATGAGCAAGCAAGTAATAGAGCAAGAAGTGCTAGGTCAAGTACTTGGACCTTTGGCTGACAATGAGCGTCTTAAGCGTGAAAGTAATAACCTACGCGGTACGATTGAACAAGATCTCCAAGACCGCATAACAGGTGGCTTTACTGCTGATAACTTTCAGTTGATTCGTTTCCACGGTATGTATCAACAAGACGACCGTGATATTCGTAACGAACGTACCAAACAAAAGCTCGAACCGTTACATAACGTCATGCTTCGTGCTCGTATGCCTGGTGGCATCATTACCCCTAAGCAGTGGTTGGCGATTGATAAGTTCGCAGACGAAAGTACCTCTTACGGTTCAATTCGTCTAACAACTCGTCAAACGTTTCAGTTCCACGGTGTCTTGAAGCCGAACATTAAGTTGATGCACCAAACGCTAAATAGCATTGGCATTGATTCAATTGCGACAGCGGGTGATGTAAATCGAAATGTTCTATGTACGACAAACCCGGTTGAATCTGAACTTCATCAAGAAGCTTACGAGTGGGCGAAAAAGATCAGTGAACATCTATTACCGAAGACTCGTGCTTATGCAGAAATCTGGTTAGATGGTGAAAAACTAGAAACAACGGATGAAGAACCTATCCTTGGTAGCAACTACCTACCGCGTAAGTTCAAGACGACGGTTGTCATTCCTCCGCAAAATGATGTGGACGTCCATGCTAACGATCTTAACTTTGTTGCTATTGCTGAAGACGGAAAGCTGGTGGGCTTTAATGTGTTAGTCGGTGGCGGTCTTGCTATGACACATGGTGATACCTCTACTTATGCACGTAAAGCTGACGACTTTGGTTTTGTGCCATTAGATAAAACGTTAGATGTAGCAGCGGCGGTGGTAACGACTCAGCGTGACTGGGGTAACCGTTCAAACCGTAAGAATGCAAAAACCAAATACACACTAGACCGTGTTGGTATTGATGTATTCAAAGCAGAAGTAGAAAAGCGTGCAGGCGTAGAATTTTCTGAAAGCCGTCCTTATGAGTTTACTGGCCGTGGTGATCGCATTGGTTGGGCGGAAGGCATTGATGGTAAGCACCACTTGGCGTTATTCATCGAGAATGGTCGTTTACTTGATTTTCCGGGTAAAGCTCTGAAAACAGGTGTTGCTGAAATAGCGAAGATCCACAAAGGTGACTTCCGCATGACTGCAAACCAAAACCTAATTGTTGCGGGTGTGTCGACGAGTCAAAAGGCCAAGATTGAAAAACTGGCGCGTCAATATGGCTTGATGGATGATGCTGTTTCAGAGCAACGTAAAAACTCAATGGCGTGTGTGGCTTTCCCAACATGTCCTTTAGCAATGGCAGAAGCTGAGCGCTTTCTTCCTGAGTTTGTAACGGATGTTGAAGACATTCTGAAAAAACATGGATTACCAGAAGAAGATAACATCATCCTTCGAATCACAGGTTGTCCAAACGGTTGTGGTCGTGCAATGTTGGCTGAGCTTGGTTTAGTCGGCAAGGCTCCGGGGCGTTACAACATGCACTTAGGTGGCAACAAAGCCGGAACTCGTATCCCTAAGATGTATAAAGAGAACATCACTTCAGCTCAGATCTTAGAAGAGATTGATTCGCTGGTGGGACGTTGGGCTACGGAACGTAACGACAATGAAGGGTTCGGTGATTTTACAATCCGAGCTGGCATCATCGAAGAGGTGATAATTTCAAAGAGGGATCTGCATGCATAATTCTGTCGCTTCAAAACTGAAGTTAGCAGAGCTACTCGCATTGACTAAGACGGAGCAAATACTTCGTCTTGGACAAATCAACGCAGAGTTAGAGCAGCTAACCGCATTAGAAAGAGTTAAGTGGGCTTTAGATAATTTAGAAGGGACACATGTTGTGTCTTCTAGTTTCGGAATCCAAGCAGCATTGATGTTGCACCTAGTGACCCAAGCAAAACCAGATATTCCGGTTATTTTGACTGACACAGGGTATCTATTTCCGGAGACCTATCGCTTTATTGATGAGTTAAGTCAGAAGTTGACTCTAAACCTTCAAGTCTTTCGCGCCCAACAGAGCCCTAATTGGCAAGAAGCGCAATATGGAAAACTTTGGGATCAAGGTATAGAAGGGATAGAGAAGTACAACAAGCTTAATAAAGTTGAACCGATGAGAAGAGCGTTGGATGAGCTCGAGGCTGGGACATGGTTTTCCGGTTTAAGAAGAGAGCAATCTCAATCGCGTGCAAATTTGCCAATCTTATCTATCCAAAATGGTGTGTTTAAATTTTTGCCGGTAATCGATTGGACGAATAAAGATGTTCACTATTACCTAGAAGAGCATGGTCTCGGTTATCACCCGCTTCGAGAGCAGGGTTACCTTTCTGTTGGAGATACACATACAACTAAGAAGTGGGAACCGGGTATGACTGAAGAGGAAACTCGTTTTAATGGGTTGAAACGCGAATGTGGTCTCCATGAAGATGATGGAGAGCAATATGGTTCTGGGATTTAGACTCGTTGCCATTTAAAAAGCTGCCATGAGGCAGCTTTTTTGTTTTCTAGGATGAAAATCAGAGCAATTGTGGATAAGTCTGTGGTTATTTTGTAAGTACTCTGTAGTTAAACTTGCACAAATAAGACTTTGAGTGTTTATTCGCCATGTAATCGTTATTTTTGCATCTTTCTTTAATAAACACTTGCCAATGTGATGAACATCTCTATAATGCCGCCT
>NZ_JBFRTQ010000083.1:0-22235 GCF_041474195.1 Vibrio sp. 10N.222.52.C3
CTTTACGGGGTCACTTCATAAAGAGTGGCTTTGTTGTTTTTATATAAAGCTTAGTGGCACGAAATATAAAGCTATAGCGGCACGAACAAGATAGAAAAAAGGCGCTGAACATAATATTCAGCGCCTTTGCATTGTTCGTTAAGCAATCGTGATTACTTAATTTCCATACCTTGAGCTTGCAAGTCCGCATGGTAAGAAGAACGTACAAACGGGCCACACGCTGCGTGAGTAAAGCCTAGCTCTAGAGCAATCTCTTTCAGCTCATCGAACTCAGAAGGCGGCACGTAGCGTTCTACTGGTAAGTGGTGACGGCTTGGTGCTAGGTATTGACCTAGTGTCAGCATAGTCACACCATGTTCGCGAAGGTCTTTCAGTACTTGAACGATCTCTTCTTTTGTCTCGCCAAGACCCATCATCACACCTGATTTTGTTGGGATATCAGGGTGCTGCTCTTTGAATTTCTTCAGTAGATCAAGAGACCACTTGTAGTTCGCACCTGGACGCGCTTTACGGTATAGACGTGGCGCTGTCTCTAGGTTGTGGTTGAAAACATCTGGCGGGTTGTCTTTCATTAGGTCAAGCGCAACGTCCATACGACCGCGGAAGTCTGGAACCAGTGTTTCGATACGAATATTTGGGTTGAGTTCGCGAATCTCACGGTTACAGTCAGCAAAGTGCTGAGCACCGCCGTCACGCAAGTCATCACGGTCAACTGAAGTGATTACAACGTACTTCAGTTTCATGTCTTGAATTGTTTTAGCCAGTTTCTTCGGCTCTTCAGCTTCAGGAGCAACAGGACGACCATGGGCAACATCACAGAACGGGCAGCGACGAGTACAGATAGCGCCAAGAATCATAAACGTTGCCGTACCGTGGTTGAAACACTCGGCTAGGTTAGGGCAAGACGCTTCTTCACAAACTGAGTGCAGGTTGTTTTTACGCATTGCTGATTTGATTTCTTGAATACGATGGCTGTCTGAAGGAAGTTTAATCTTCATCCATTCAGGCTTACGTAGAACTTCTTTCTGTTCAGCAGGCATATTCTTTACGGGAATTAATGCCATTTTGTCAGCGTCACGATATTTAACGCCTTTTTCCATTTGGATTGGTTTGCTCATGATTTTATGCTTCTGCTGTAATGTTACTGGTGGCTTGAATGTCTACTTGGTCATAGCCGAGTAGCTCTACGAGCTCTTGTATTAACTGTTGCTCAACGTTTTCTAGTTCACTTGGTCCGCCGAGTTGGCTTACCTGCGCCATTTCCATACCTTGGTAACCACATGGGTTAATACGTAGGAATGGAGACAGGTCCATATCGACGTTGAGTGCTAACCCGTGGAACGAGCAGCCACGTCGAATACGTAATCCAAGTGAACAGATTTTCTTGCCATCGACATAAACACCAGGAGCGTCAGGTCGGGCAGCTGAATCTATATTGTAAGCTTTCAGAGTATTGATTACGAGGTTCTCTATATGAGTAACCAAATCACGTACTCCGAATTTCTTGCGGCGGATGTTAATCAGAAAGTAAGCCACTAATTGGCCTGGGCCGTGATAAGTCACTTGGCCACCGCGATCGCTTTGTATTACAGGGATATCACCAGCATTTAATACATGCTCAGCTTTGCCTGCTTGTCCTTGAGTGAAGACAGGGTTGTGTTCAACCAACCAAACTTGGTCTACGTCTTCTTCCGTGCGTTCGTCTGTGAACTTATGCATGGCTTTCCATACAGGTTCGTAATCCTGACGGCCTAATTTTTTTACGATTAGCTTATTTTGCAAAGCTGCACTCCCTCAAGGATTAATAAAGTGAACGCATTATAAACGCGAAACATGATTCTAACTACAGACGGACTGCAAGGTTTTTCAACTTTCTTTGTATTTATTGAAAATTAAGTTGAATGAATTTGTGCTAGATAGGGTGCTTTAAACAAAAACAGCGGCAATAAGCCGCTGTTTTTCATGTGTAATCGGAGATTACAGAACCATACGAACGATTTCGATCTCGCCCAGTTCTTTATAAAGAGTTTCTACTTGTTCAATTGAAGTCGCAGTAATATTGATAGAAACAGAGTGGTAGTTGCCTTTCGCACTCGGTTTTAGCGTTGGGCTGTAGTCACCAGGAGCATGACGCTGGATCACTTCTAGTACTAGCTCAGTCAGTTCTGGCTTAGCGTGGCCCATTACTTTGTAAGTGAATGAACAAGGGAACTCTAAGAGGTCTTTTAGTTTTGCATCAGAATTGATGTTCATGATTAGCTCCAAAAGGCTAGACTCTCGCAAATTGGCGAAATGTCGATAAAAAGCGTGTTCGGTCAACAGACACGAGTAATAAGGCGGAATATTACGTGTAAATATCACCGAACTCAAGATCAACAAAAGCCGCACATGGCGGCTTTTGGTTCGCTAATGAGTAAATCATGAACTTACTCATTAGGTTAGCTATACAACAAGCTTGGGTTTTACCTAGAACAAACCTTTTGCTTGTTTAGAATAAACCCTTGAACAGAAGAACTAGGTAGTCCCATAGACGGCTGAATAGGCTGCCTTGGTCTACATCTTCAAGTGCTAGTAGTGGGTATTCAGCAACGTCTTCACCGTCTACTTGGTAGAATAGTTTACCAACTACATCGCCTTTGCTGATTGGCGCTTCTAGCTCTTTCTCAAGAACGAAGCTTGCCTTCAGGTTCTTAGCTTGACCACGAGGTAGCGTTACGAAAGTATCTTCGTCGACACCCAGTGCAACTGTGTCCTTGCTACCCATCCAGATCTTCTCTTCTACGAAGGTTTCACCGGCTGTGTGTGGTGCCACTGTTTCAAAGAAGCGGAAGCCGTAGCTAAGCAGTTTTTTGCTTTCTGTTTTACGAGCATTCGCATTCTTGGTGCCCATAACTACAGCCACTAGGCGCATTTTGCCTTCTGTCGCTGAGCTTACTAGGCTGTAACCTGCATTGCTTGTGTGGCCCGTTTTGATGCCATCAACGTTCATGCTCTTATCCCATAACAGACCGTTACGGTTGTATTGGGTGATGCCGTTGTATGTGAATTTCTTCTCTGAGTAGATACGGTACTCGTCTGGTACGTCGCGAATCAGCGCCTGACCAAGTAGCGCCATATCGTAAGGCGTTGAGTATAGGTTCGGGTTGTCTAGACCGTGCACGTTAGCAAAGTGCGTGTCTTTCATGCCGATAGAGCTTGCCCAAGCGTTCATTAGGTCAACGAATGCATCTTCAGAGCCAGCGATGTGTTCAGCCATAGCAACACATGCGTCGTTACCTGATTGAATGATGATACCGCGGTTTAATTCTTCAACTTTAACCGTAGTGCCCACTTCAACGAACATCTTAGATGAATCTGGGAAGTTTTTAGCCCAAGCATTTTCACTGATTACAACATCGTCGTTTAGGTTGATGTTGCCACGGTCGAGCTCTTGGCCGATCACGTAGCTCGTCATCATCTTGGTTAAACTTGCTGGAGAAAGCTGAGTATTCATCTCTTTCTCTGCTAGTACTTTGCCTGAATGGTAATCCATCAGAACAAAACCTTTAGCGGCGATTTGAGGTGCATCAGGAACAACAATAGGAGCGGCGAATGACGATGTAGCTATCGTTGCAGAAAGAGCAACAGAAGTAGCAAAAATCGATTTAACAAGTTTATTAGATTTAATCATTTTGAATGCAATTATTTGGTGAACTATTCATATATTAACAGAATCACTCTGTCACACCAGAGCGCTGATTACCAGAAGTAACTGTTAGATTAATTAGCGAGTTAGGGTGTGTTTTTTTATATAAGCTGACGGGTGACCCATCAGCTTAACTTGTTCTAATTTCTCTTGAGTCAGAGCATAGTCATGAAATGGCCCAATCATCAGACGGTAGTTGTCATCATTTGGCTGCAAGAACGTTGCTACTTCTAGCTTTTCGGCTAGATCTTTTGCTAACTTCTCTGTTCTATCTTCATGCGGAGATGTCGCGACTTGAATAATAAATTGCGGTAAAGCAGCCTTTTTATTTGCGTCGGTTGGCATAGCTACAGTAATGACTTCAATCTCAACATTTGCCGTGCCGGTTCTTAACACATCGAGCTTGTAAGCTGCCGCATAACTAAGGTCAATGATTCGGCCTTCATGGAATGGGCCGCGGTCATTGATACGAACAATCGTCGTTTTGTTATTGTCGGTATTCGTCACTTTTACATAGCTTGGAATTGGCAATGTTTTGTGCGCCGCAGACATCGAATACATGTCATAGATCTCGCCGTTAGACGTTAAGTGACCATGAAATTTCTTACCGTACCAAGAGGCTTTGCCTTTCTCAGTAAACCCTTCGGTCTTCTTTACGATCTTGTAGTCTTCGCCACGTAAAGTGTAATCCGTGTTACCACCTAAACTATAAGGTTCATACTGAGGGTGAGCATCCTCGAGATGCTCTACTGAGATAGGTGCGTCTGGTGCAATATCTGAATCAATATCGTAGCGGCCTGTTGGCTGCTTTGAAGAACAACCATTGATTAAAATCGCTAGCCCTAAGATAGAGGCTATTTTTTTGATTGGCAGCTCATCAACCAAGGATGCTTTTTTTGGAAACGTTGTAATAGACATCGATTAGGTCGCCTTTGAGAATGCTTTTCTGTGTGTATGGATCGACATTAAAATACCAAAACCAGCCATAAGGGTAACCATTGAAGTACCACCATAACTGACTAAAGGAAGAGGAACACCAACCACAGGTAGAATGCCACTTACCATGCCAATGTTTACAAAAATATAAACGAAGAAGCTCAGTACAATACTGCCGCCCATCATTCGACCGAATGCGGTTTGAGCTTGGCTCGCAAGCACTAAGCCACGTCCAATAATAAACAGGTAGATAGCAAGCAAGAACAAGATACCAATCATGCCCCACTCTTCGGCAATGACCGCAAAAATGAAGTCGGTATGACGCTCTGGAATAAACTCTAGTTGAGATTGAGTGCCTTGCAGCCAACCTTTTCCTGAAATACCACCAGAGCCTATCGCAATCTTACTTTGAATGATGTGGTAACCCGCACCTAATGGATCTGATTCAGGATCAAAGAGGGTTCTAACACGCACTTTTTGATATTCACGCATCAAGAAGAACCATAGGATTGGGATAAATGCCCCTAATGCGATTGCCGCGCTAGCAATGATTTTCCAACTGATACCAGCCAGGAATATCACGAAGATACCAGATGCGGCGATAAGGATAGATGTACCTAGGTCAGGCTGCTTTGCGATTAGAATCGTCGGTACAAACACCATCACTAGCGAGATCGCTAATGTTTGGAATGTTGGTGGAAGTGAGCGCTTACCGATAAATCGTGCCAGCATCAAAGGCACCGCGAGCTTTAATAGCTCTGACGGTTGGAATCGAACAAAGCCGAAGTTTAACCAACGCTGGGCGCCTTTAGAGGCTTCACCAAAGAACAACACGCCCAATAGCAAGATGACACCACCTACAAATAGCAGTGGTGCCAAGGTTTCATAAGTACGAGGTGAGATTTGCGCTAGGAAGATCATCACACCTAAAGACAGAGCCATGCGCATCGCCTGGCGGTCCATCATCGCAAGGCTTTGTCCGCTTGCGCTGTACATGATCAGCAGGGCAAAGCCCATTAAAACCAGAATGCCAAGCAAAAGCGGCAGGTCGATATGCAGCCTTTCGAATAGGGCTCTATTTCGTCCAGTTGAAGGATCAAGTTTCATTATTTAATTGGCTCACTTTGATAATCTTCTGCAAGGATAATATGGTCTAAAATCCTTCTTACTACTGGGCCGCCGTTAGAAGAACCGCCACCTGCGTTCTCTAGAACGATAGTCACGACGGCTTCAGGATCTTCAAAAGGCGCGTAACCCGTAAAGAGGGCGTGATCGCGTAAGTGCTCTGCGATTTCATCCGCGTTGTACTCTTCATCTTCTTTTAAGCCGAATACCTGTGCGGTACCCGATTTACCAGCGGTTTGGTAAGACATCTTCTGGAATGAACGTCTTGCCGTACCTTTCTTACCGTGGTTAGCCAGCCTCATACCTTCCTGAGCGATATCCCAATACTTCTTCTTAACCCCGGTTAGCGGTGGGTAAGTTTCAATGTCCGACATGATTTGTTCATCGAATGGACGACCGTTATCAATGGTTGAACGAAGTAGGTGAGGTGCGGTTACTTCACCTTCATTGACCAAAACTGATGTGGCTTTTGCAATCTGCATGGGTGTTGCAGTCCAGTAGCCTTGGCCAATACCAACTGGGATGGTGTCACCTTGGTACCAAGGCACACGGTGTCTTGCCATCTTCCAATCACGAGTTGGCATATTGGCTTTGCTTTCTTCATAAATATCGATGCCAGTATAATCACCAAAGCCGAACATCATCATCCATTTGGATATGCGATCAATGCCGAGATCATAAGCAATTTGGTAAAAGAAGGTATCCACCGACTCTTCAATCGCTTTTTCTATATCCACGACACCGTGTCCCCAACGCAACCAGTCACGGAATGGTCTCGTTTTTGAGTTTGGAATCTTCCAATAGCCTGGGTCATTGCGCGTAGTGTTTGGTGTAATAACACCTTCTTGCAGAGCAGCAACAGCAATGAAGGGTTTGATCGTCGATGCTGGTGGGTAAATCCCTAGCGTGGCACGGTTAACCAAAGGGCGGTTTTTGTCTTGAAGTAGCGCGTTATAGCCTTTAGACGAGATACCATGCACGAATGCGTTTGGGTCGTAGCTTGGGCTCGATACCATGGCTAACACGCCATTGTCTTTCGGATCGAGAACGATAGCTGAACCACGGCGGCCATCAAGTAACTTATGTACGTATAGCTGTAGCTTGATATCTAAGTTAAGTACGATATCTTTGCCTGGAACCGAAGGGACAAATTTGAGGGTACGAATCACTCGTCCACGACTGTTAACTTCGACTTCTTGGTAGCCAGCTGTACCGTGCAACATATCTTCGTAATAACGCTCAATACCCAACTTACCGATATCACGTGTAGCTTGGTAATTGGCGTCTTTTTCTTCTCGCATCAAGCGCTGCATATCACGGTCATTGATGCGCGATACATAGCCTATTACGTGAGTGAGCACATCACCGTAAGGGTAGAAACGCTTCAAAGTTCCCGTAACTTCAACACCTGGGAATTTGTGTTGGTTTACAGAGAAGACGGCAACTTGTTCTTCAGACAGTTGATTAAGAATAGGTACTGATTTAAAGCGTCGTGAATTACGACGATCACGATTAAAGCGCTCGATACGCTCTGGCGGGATCTCAATTAATGCTTGCAGACGAGCAAGCGTGTCATCCATATCTTTAATTTTTTCGGGTATGATTTCTAGATTGAAAACAGGACGGTTTTCGGCAAGAAGTATACCGTTGCGATCGTAAATCAAACCACGGTTAGGGGCGATCGGAACGACCTTGATACGGTTGTCGTTAGAACGAGTTTTATAGTCTTGGTATTGATTGACCTGAATGTTGTACAGGTTAACAACCAACATCGACATCATGACTATGATCCCCGCAAACGCAACAAAAGCACGGCTAGTAAATAGTCGTGCTTCTGCTTTGTAATCGCGGATTTGGCTACGTTTACGTAACATTAACGCTTATTCTCGATGATAAGGGTGGTTAGCAGTGATGCTCCAAGCTCGATACAAGCTTTCAGCCATGATAACGCGTACTAATGGGTGAGGGAGAGTAAGCGCAGACAGAGACCAACTTTGGTCTGCGGCCGCTTTACATGCAGGTGCTAATCCTTCAGGCCCGCCAATTAGGATAGATACGTCACGTCCATCCAGCTTCCAACTTTCTAATTGCTCAGCAAGTTGAGGTGTATCCCACTTTCTACCTGGGATATCGAGCGTGACAATACGGTTGCCTTTTGGAACTGCAGCCAGCATCGCTTCACCTTCTTTTTGAAGAATGCGTGCAATATCTGCATTTTTACCGCGCTTTCCTGCAGTAATTTCAATGAGCTCTAATGGCATATCGTGAGGGAAGCGGCGTTTGTATTCTTGAAACCCTTCTTCAACCCACTTTGGCATTTTTGTGCCAACTGCGATTAACTGGATCTTCAAAGCTTAGCCCCAAAGTTTTTCTAGTTGGTACAGCTCACGATGCTCTTCTTGCATAACGTGAAGCATGCTTGTGCCCATATCTAGAACAACCCATTCACCTTCTTGCTGGCCGTCCATACCTAGAGGTTGCATACCCGCTTTACGCACTTCATCAGCAACATGCTGTGCAATAGAGGCAACATGGCGTTTAGAGGTGCCAGTACAAACAATCATGTAATCAGTAACGCTTGATTTGCCTTCTACATCGATAGTTACAATCGATTCTGCTTTCATGTCGTCGGCTTTGTCTGCAAGAAAGTCTTTTAGTTCTTCACGTAACACTGGGTGTTCCTTTAATCTGAATTTAGCTTTGTTTAGGGCTTGTTGACCCTAGAATATAACACGCTTTTATGCGTGGAATGGTATTGAAGCTGAAGGGATACAAAACTCTACGCTTAACTGATGAATTAGTGGCCAAGGCGACTGCTCATATTGAGTTTTTGTCATCAATTCAGCTTGAGTGAGCAACGCGAACAAAGAGTGTAATTGAGAAATCGAAACTCTTGTTAGCGCGGCGTTATAAAGAGGCTTTTTAGATTGCCAGATACGGTGTTTTTCGAAGACCTGACCAATCGGCATCTGTTTCATTTGTTGCTGCATTTGTAATAGCAGAGCAAGCTCTCGTTGTATGCTACGTAATAAAATGACGGGTTCGACACCTTCAGCTTCTAGCTGACGCAGGATTCGTTGTGCTCGGTTACCTTTGCCTGCCAATAACGCATCACTCCAATGGAATGGAGTAAAATGGTTGTGTCGACTCAGCGATTCTTCTAAGCGTACTAACGTGAGTTTTCCATCTGGGTATTGGAGAGCCAGTTTTTCTAGGCTTTGGGTGAGAGCAAATAGATTACCCTCATGCCATTGCGCCAGCATTTGAATCGCTTCAGGGTCTGGCGTTAAACCGATTTGACGGCAACGCGCTTGGACAAACTGAGGTAACCGACTGACATCTGGCGTTAGGCAACTGACCCAGTGACCCTGATTCGAAAGAGCCTTAAACCACTTAGCGCTTTCTTGAGCTTTGGTGAGCTTAGTGCCCACCAAGATTAACAAGATATCACTGTGGATATGCTCGGAGATTGCGAGTAGCTCTTTCGCTATTGCGGCATTGACGCCTGACTCTGGCAGTTCAAGCTCGATGACCTGACGGCTAGAGAATAGGCTCAGTGCTTGAGTGCAGTCGTAGACTTGATTCCAGTCGAGACTGCTATCAATCGCAAAGCGGTGACGTTCTTCAAAGCCTTGCTGTTTTGCAGCCTTTTGAATCGCTTCTCGGCTCTCTTGCAACAGTAGCGGTTCGTTACCAAAAATTAGGTAAACATTACTCAACTGTTTAATAAGTTGCTCTGATAAGCGGTCAGCAAAAATACGCATCAAATAAACCTATTACTCAGCCGAATCGCTAAGTGTTGGTTGTTCTTCTGAAGCTGGTACGATCTCAACATTCTTGATGTTGTATTGCTTTTCGAGTTCTTTCACTTGAACGTGCTCTAGTGCATCTAGGTCCATGCTATCAGCTGCAATGTTCGCTTTTAGTCGAGCCATCTGACGAAGGATTTGGCTTGTTGCCAACTTACGCATCTCATCTTCGATCATGTCTCGTTCAACCGACTTCGCAAGTGCAGTTAGCGGGTTATCTAGGTAACTACGGGTTACGCTGGTTGAGAACGTCTTTGAGCCTAGATCCGGGACAGTTACGCGGTATGAAGCGCGGAATGTCAGTTCTTTCTCTGCTGCACGAGTGTTTTGGTATAGAGACAGAGTTCGCTCACCAACACTTTCACTCATAATGTGCAGGTTTGGTGTGTTTTCAGCCGGTGGCACAATTTCAACATCATTCATACGCAGTTGGCCTTTCATCATACGTGTAAACGTACTGTATTGGTCGTAACTGGTTACCGAGATCTTGTTGAGCTCCTCCGGTACAGAGTAGTCACCACGTAGGTGAAAACCACAGGCACTAAGTAGGCTAACGGTTAGAACAACAATAGTAACTTTCAATGAAGATAGTGGAATCAGGCGCATTATTTGATGGCTCTCATGAAGGTAGAATACTTATTTAAATGCTTTAGTTTGTTGGCGTGAGGTTAGTCACTGAAAGTAAAGCGTTTAAATAAGTAGACAGGGTAATTTAATTACCCTGTCTAAAGACTGCCAAAAACGAATTAAGTTCGTTTTAGTCTACAGCGATTAGTTAGCAACGATGTTTAGAAGCTTACCTGGTACGAAGATAACTTTACGGATAGTTAAGCCATCTAGGAACTTCTTAGCGTTCTCATCGTTTAGACCAAGCTCACGAACTTGCTCTTCTGTTGCATCAGCAGCAACGGTTAGTTTCGCACGTAGCTTACCGTTGATCATTACAACGATAGTCTTCTCGTCTTCAACTAGCGCTTTCTCATCGAAAGTTGGCCATGTTGCTGAGTCTACGTTTGATTCACCAAGTGCAATCCACATTTCGTAAGAGATGTGTGGAGTCATTGGGTAAAGCATGCGTACTACCGCTTTTAGCGCTTCATCAAGGATTGCACGATCTTGTACAGATTCTTGAGGCGCTTTCGCCAGCTTGTTCATCAGTTCCATGATTGCAGCGATTGCCGTGTTGAACGTTTGGCGGCGGCCAATATCGTCCGTTACTTTCGCGATAGTTTTATGGATATCACGACGAAGTGCTTTTTGGTCGCCAGATAGCGCAGAAGCATCAACAGATTCAGCAGCACCCTTAGAAGAGTGAGCGTGAACCAATTTCCAAACACGTTTAAGGAAGCGGTTAGCCCCTTCAACGCCAGACTCTTGCCACTCAAGCGTCATGTCTGCAGGTGATGCAAACATCATGAATAGACGTACTGTATCAGCGCCGTACTTGTCTACCATCTCTTGTGGGTCGATACCGTTGTTCTTAGACTTAGACATTTTGATCATGCCTGAGTGTTCAACTTCACGACCTTGATCGTCGACTGCTTTTTCGATGCGACCTTTACCGTCACGTTCAACCGTTACGTCAGTCGGTGCAATCCACTCTTTGGTGCCTTTTTCGTTTTCGTGATAGAACGCGTCAGCCAGAACCATGCCTTGACATAGTAGTTGCTTGAACGGTTCATCAGACGTCACGTAGCCAGCATCACGTAGAAGCTTATGGAAGAAACGAGAGTAAAGCAGGTGCATACAAGCGTGCTCGATACCACCAACGTATTGATCAACTGGTAGCCAGTAGTTTGCTTTCTCTGGATCTAGAATGTCGTCTGCTTGCGGTGAACAGTAACGTGCGTAGTACCAAGAAGACTCCATAAACGTATCGAACGTGTCAGTCTCACGTAGAGCGGGTTCGCCGTTGAATGTTGTTTCAGCCCAAGACTTGTCAGCCTTGATTGGGCTCGTTACGCCATCCATTACTACATCTTCAGGAAGAATGACTGGCAGTTGGTCTGCTGGTACTGGGTGAACTTCACCGTCTTCAGTGGTTACCATTGGGATTGGAGCGCCCCAGTAACGTTGACGAGATACACCCCAGTCACGTAGACGGAAGTTTACTGTCTTCTTACCTTTGCCTTCAGCTTCAAGCTTCGCAGCAATTGCATCGAATGCTTCTTGGAACGCAAGACCATCGAATTCACCAGAATCAAACAGTACACCTTTCTCAGTGTAAGCCGCTTCAGACACGTCTAGTTCAGAACCATCTTCAGGTTTGATTACTGGGATGATATCGATGCCGTACTTAGTTGCGAACTCGTAGTCACGTTGATCGTGAGCAGGAACCGCCATTACCGCACCTGTGCCGTAATCCATAAGTACGAAGTTTGCTACGTATACAGGAACAACACGACCGTTAAGAGGGTGGATAGCCGTTAGGCCAGTATCCATACCTTTCTTTTCCATCGTTGCGAGTTCAGCTTCAGCAACTTTAGTGTTACGACACTCTTCAACGAATGCAGCAAGCTCTGGGTTGTTCTTCGATGCTTTCTCTGCAAGAGGGTGACCTGCAGCGATACCAACGTAAGAAACACCCATTAGTGTATCTGGACGTGTTGTGTACACTTCTAATGGTGCTTCTTCGCCGTTAACAGCGAAAGATAGCTCAACACCTTCAGAGCGGCCGATCCAGTTGCGCTGCATGGTCTTAACCATTTCAGGCCAACCTTCAAGGTTGTCTAGATCGTCTAGTAGCTCTTGAGCGTACTCAGTGATTTTAATAAACCACTGTGGAATTTTCTTTTGCTCTACTGGAGTGTCACAACGCCAGCAACAACCGTCTTCTACTTGCTCATTTGCCAGTACTGTTTGGTCGTTTGGACACCAGTTCACTGAAGATGTCTTCTTGTAAACCAGGCCTTTTTCGTAAAGCTTAGTGAAGAACTCTTGTTCCCAACGGTAGTACTCTGGAGTACACGTTGCGAATTCACGGTTCCAGTCGTAACCAAAGCCTAGAAGCTTAAGCTGGTTCTTCATGTACTCAATGTTTTCGTAAGTCCATGGTGCAGGTGCTGTATTGTTTTTAACAGCGGCGTTTTCTGCAGGTAGGCCGAATGCATCCCAACCAATTGGCTGCATTACGTTTTTGCCTTGTAGACGTTGGAAACGAGATACCACATCACCGATGGTGTAGTTACGCACGTGACCCATGTGCAGTCGGCCACTTGGGTAAGGGAACATAGAAAGACAGTAGAATTTTTCTTTGTTTGGGTCTTCACTTACAACGAAAGTCTCGCTGTTATCCCAGTGTTGTTGAACCTTTTGTTCAATCTCTTGCGGGTTATATTGTTCTTGCATCGATGGTATCCGGTTATCTTGGAATTTGTGAGTTCGGTTAGAACAGAATCTTACAGATCGTCATAGAATACCTAAAGGAGCTGAGTACAACAATAGTTATACCCTTCATACTTGCAGTTGCCGCTTAGTAGATTGTGTAATTTTCACTGAATTTCGCAGGGCAACTATACTTAAGAGTATGAATTGCATTTGTTTGTAAGCGGGAGTGCATTGCAGCGCATCCGTTTGCTCACTAAAAGGTTGGTTATCTTAAGGAGGTTGTTATGCCGAAGAAAAAAGCGCTCTATGAAGAAGTCGTCGAAGAGGTGATTGAAACGCTGAAGCATAGCCCTGAAGAGCTCAACAACAAAATCGAAACGTCGGGCAAGTTTGCGAAAGCAGCTAATGATATGACTAAAGATGAGCTTTCATTGATCTCTGCCTACGTGAAGTCGGACTTAAAAGAGTTTTCCGAAAGCTATGAAGAGAGTAAAAGCGGTCCATTCTATTTGATGATTGCGGACTCTATTTGGCAAGGGCTGTTGGATATTACTGATCGTACTAAGGTGGAATGGGTTGAACTGTTCCAAGACTTAGAACACCAAGGCTTGTATCAAGCGGGTGAAGTCATTGGCTTGGGAACCTTAGTATGTGACGAGTGTGGTCACCAAACCGAATATAACCACCCAACCAATATCATTCCATGCATTAAATGTGGTTCTAAAGGGTTTAGTCGTAAAGCCCTTAAACCGTAAGCTTCTGAACCATAGCGTATCAACGCAAAACCACAGCAATGAAAAAGGGTTGACCCGATCAGTCAACCCTCAAATCACTTTTCGTCGAATCTAGCTTTTTGGCTTTCTAATTACCCAACCAATCACCAAGCTGAGCATCGCCCAGATATACAGTGGCCAAGTACCTACTGTGTGATAAGGCGTTTGACCATCCGTTGAAATGAGTTCAGCTTTTAACACTGCCGTTTCAAACTGAGGCACTTGCTTGATTATATTGCCTTTGTAATCAGTAACTGCCGTCACACCGTTGTTGGTCGAGCGAATAACCGGCTTACCAAGCTCCAGAGCACGCATCTGTGCAATTTCCATATGTTGCAGAGGGCCAATCGAACGACCAAACCACGCATCGTTAGAGAGCGTTAAAATAAAGTCAGTCTCGTCGGTTACGTTCTGTCTAACTTGATCATTAAAGATGATCTCATAACACAGTGCCGGCGCTAAGTGACGACCATTTGCCACTATGTTTGGTTGAACAAAGTCGCCACGGCTAAATGATGACATTGGCAAGTTAAAGAAAGGTGCTAATGGACGCAAGATATCTTCAAACGGCACAAACTCACCAAATGGTAACAGGTGGTGTTTATGGTAGCGTTCGTCTGGATCGTAGCTGTACTCACCGTATGGATTCACACCGAGAGAAAGAACACTGTTGTAGTATTTCTTATCTTCAGACTGATTCAGCACACCGGTAATGATCGAACTGTTGTTCATCTTCGCTGCGCTATCCAAGTTACGTAGGAAAGATGGGATCTCAACTTCGAATGCTGGAATAGCCGCTTCAGGCCAGATGATGATATCCGCTCCCCAGTTTTCTCTGCTTAGGTCGGTGTACTTCATCATGGTCGGCCAGCGATGACTCGGCAGCCATTTGCTGTCTTGATCGACGTTGCCTTGGATTAAGACGACTGACGTGGTTTTTTCAGGGTTCGGCGTGACCCAGTCGATGTTGCGAATACCAAAGCCTGCACTAAATACGACGGCGGGAATGAGAGCGATGCTCCAAGCTCGGTTAACAATCGCATAAGTGAATGCAGAGGCTGAAACAATGATCGCTAAAGTTACTAGATCTACGCCGCCAATCGGTGCAAATGAACCTAATGGCGAATCGATTTGGCTGTAGCCTAACCAAAGCCAAGGAAAGCCCGTCATTACCCATCCACGCAGCCAATCGCTGACTAACCACAATGCAGGAGCTGCGAGGAAAAAGCGGCTTAGGTTATTGGCAGGGAAGAATTTATTCAAACCCCAGGTAAATAGCCCTGAATAAACGGCTAGGTAGCCAACAAGCAATGCCATCAAAAATAGGTTGGCTGCCAGTGGCATGCCGCCAAAACCATCAATGCTGACGTATACCCAGCTGATACCTGTGGTGAATTGACCTAAACCCCATCCGTAGCCAATCCAAAGCGCACTTTTAGGAGAGCGGTTGTGGATCAGTAACAGCAACAAAGCTGGGCTGAGAATAGCAAGAGGCCATATAGAGTATGGAGCGAATGAAAGGGTGGTTATAGCGCCAACAAAAACGGCCGCAAGCGGCCGTAATAGGCGATGAATAAAGGTATTAGTCATCTAATTTCTGTCATCTCTTTAGAGAGAAGTTGTTATTCTTCGATAGTCGGAAGAGGCTGTTCGTCAGGAATGGTTACCTGTAGCTGAATCACACGACGGTTATCTGCTGATGTTATTTTGAAATGGTAGTTTTCGATTTCTACAATTTCGCCACGAACCGGCAGGTGGCCGAGTGCTGTCATAACCATGCCGCCTACCGTATCCACTTCGTCGTCACTAAAGGCAGTGTTAAACGTATCGTTGAACTCTTCAATAGTGGTTAAAGCTTTTACAGAGAAGGTATGCTTACTCAGCTTACGAATATCTAGCTCTTCTTCATCGTCGAACTCGTCTTCAATTTCACCAACGATTTCTTCGAGGATATCTTCAATGGTTACCAGGCCAGAAACTCCACCAAACTCATCGACAACGATAGACATGTGGTAACGCTCTTCTTGGAACTCCTTAAGCAGGCGATCAACTCGCTTACTTTCAGGAACAACCACGACAGGGCGAATCACTTGTTCGATATCAAATGGAGCACTTTCTGAACCCAAATACTTAAGTAGGTCCTTCGCTAATAGAATGCCTTCAACATGGTCTTTATCTTCACTGATCACTGGGTAGCGAGAGTGTTGAGCATCAGTAATGAGCGCAATCAATGTATCTAGATCATCTGTGCGTTCAACTGTAACCATTTGAGAGCGAGGCAGCATGATATCGCGTACTCGCATCTCTGAAATTTCCATAACACCCTCGAGCATGTCGCGTGTGTCGTGGTCAATTAGGTCATTAATTTCTGAGTCGCGGATTACATCTACGAGCTCTTGGCGATCTTTTACTTCACCTTGAAATAGTTGGCCTAGGCGTTCAAAGAAGGACTTTCTACTCGGACCTTCAGATTTTTTACTTCCCTCAGAAGTGGGGGGGTTACCTTCGTTCATGATTTCTCAAAAAATAACGCTATCAGAAGTGTGATAGCACACGTTACAACTCAGATTCCTGTGAAAATCACAGGTTCGATGAGTTATTGTTTCTCTGCAACCTACTTTACTAGAATCAATTTACTTTTCTAGAATGTAAGGGTCTTCAAACCCCATAGATTGCATGATTTCTGTCTCGAGTGACTCCATCTCTTCAGCTTCATCATCTTCGATATGATCATAACCTAGCAGATGCAGACTGCCATGTACAACCATATGAGCCCAGTGTGCTAGCAGAGGCTTACTTTGCTCTTCTGCTTCTTTTTCGACAACTTGGCGGCAGATAATGAGGTCGCCCAGTAGATCTAGCTCGATCCCTGGAGGAGCCTCGAATGGAAAAGACAACACGTTAGTTGGCTTATCTTTGCCACGATATTCATGATTGAGCTGGTGGCTTTCTTGTGTATCAACGATACGAACCGTCAACTCAGCGTTCTCTTGAAACTGAGGAATTGTCTTGCCCAACCAAAGCTGAATATCTTGCTCAGTTGGAAGACCTTGCTCATTTTCGACCGCTAATTGCAGGTCTAGTTCAATAGACATCTATTTATCACCTTGTTCTGCAATTACAGAGCTATTTTGTGTTGCTAATTGTGTCGTAACTACCTGCTGAGCCTCAAGAAGTTTGGCTTCACGCTCTTCACGTTTACGCTTTTCAAACTCTTTGCGCTCTTTCTGGTCTTTTGCTTCCCACTTCTCGTATGCGTTGACGATACGAGCAACTACAGGGTGACGAACGACGTCTTCAGACATGAAGAAGTTAAAGCTAATGTCGTCGACTTCATTGAGCACTTCAGTCGCATGGCGTAAGCCTGATTTTGCACCACGAGGTAAATCGATTTGCGTAATATCACCTGTGATCACAGCGCGTGAGTTAAAACCGATACGGGTTAAGAACATCTTCATCTGTTCTACCGTGGTGTTTTGGCTCTCATCAAGAATGATAAACGCATCATTCAATGTACGACCACGCATGTAAGCCAGTGGCGCAACTTCAATTACGTTACGTTCAATCAGCTTCTCAACTCGCTCAAAGCCAAGCATCTCAAACAGCGCATCGTAAAGTGGACGTAAATATGGGTCTACTTTTTGGCTTAAATCACCCGGTAGGAAACCAAGCTTCTCACCGGCTTCAACAGCAGGACGAGTCAGTAGGATTCGGCGAACCTCTTGGCGTTCAAGTGCATCAACTGCTGCAGCAACGGCTAAGTAGGTTTTACCTGTACCTGCTGGCCCAATACCAAAGGTGATGTCATGAGTCACCATGTTCATTAGGTACTGTGCTTGGTTTGGCGTTCGAGGTTTGATGACGCCTTTTTTAGTCTTAATGGTCACTTCTTTGCCGTAGTCAATTTCAGACTCGACGTGTTGCTCCAAAATGCCTGACTCGGTGATCGCCAGATGTATTTGCTCTGGTTCGATATCGATTATGTTGCCTTTAACTGGAGCCGTTTCAACATAGAGGTGTTTGATGATGTCTAAAGCTGCGGCTGTAGTGTGAGGCTTACCAACAATGGTGAAAAAGTTGCTACGGTAATTAATCTCAACGCCCAGACGACGCTCAAGATGCTTGATGTTGTCGTCAAATGGTCCGCATAAACTTGCCAAGCGCTTGTTGTCTGCTGGTTCTAGATTTATCTCTAAGGTAACGATTTTATTGCTCAAATTAGCCTCTCATTTTGTGCCACTCACTCTTAAATAAAACAAAGAGCAAAAAGCCCGATTTAGACCGGGCTTCTGATGGTGATATCCCTATTTCTAAGATGGTCACTTAGTTAGGTAATTTCAAGCTTTGTGTTTGCGCTTTGTGCTCAAACAGTTGTATTGCCTATGGCGTAAATGTCGCTACACCTAGCTCGTCTTCACGTTTTGTTTTTTCCATCATTTCTGCTGGAGTCATAACAACGCGTAGACCCATGTCTTTTTCTGTGCGAACTAGCTCACCACGTAGTGAGTTGGTGTAAACCTCAGTGATCTTCACATCTACGAATTGACCGATTAGGTCTGCAGAACCTTCGAAGTTCACAACACGGCTGTTTTCTGTACGGCCGCGAAGTTCCATTAGGTTCTTTCTTGATGGGCCTTCAACAAGGATACGTTGCTCTGTGCCTAACATTAGACGAGAGAAACGCATAGCTTGTGTGTTTACCGTTTGCTGCAGTTCGTACAGACGATCTTTCTTCTCTTGTGCTGGTACATCACATGGGTAATCTGCCGCTGGCGTACCTGGACGTGGAGAGAAAACAAAGCTGAAGCTCATATCGAAATCAACGTCTTTAATTAGCTTCATTGTATCTTCGAAGTCTTGCTTAGACTCACCAGGGAAACCAACAATAAAGTCAGAGCTGATTTGAATGTCAGGGCGAGCTTTACGCAGTTTACGGATAATAGATTTGTACTCGATAGCCGTATGTGGGCGCTTCATCATCGTAAGAATACGGTCACTACCACTTTGTACTGGTAGGTGAAGGAAGCTCACTAGCTCTGGTGTGTCTTTGTAAACTTCAATGATGTCGTCACCAAACTCAAGCGGGTGGCTTGTTGTGAAACGAATACGGTCGATACCGTCGATAGAAGCAACAAGACGAAGCAGTTCTGCGAATGAACAGATATCGCCTTCGTGTGTTGGACCGCGGTATGCGTTTACGTTTTGACCTAGCAGGTTAACTTCACGTACGCCTTGCTCTGCAAGTTGAGCAACTTCGAAAAGTACATCATCCATTGGACGGCTAACTTCTTCGCCACGTGTGTATGGTACAACGCAGTAAGTACAGTATTTAGAACAACCTTCCATGATAGAAACGAACGCCGTCGCGCCTTCAGCTTTTGGCTCTGGCAGGTTATCGAACTTTTCGATCTCTGGGAAAGAGATATCCATTACTGGCTTTTCGTTAGACAGTGATGATTTAATCATCTCTGGCAAACGGTGTAATGTTTGTGGGCCAAAGATAACGTCTACGTAAGGTGCACGTTGACGAATGTGATCACCTTCTTGAGTCGCTACACAGCCACCCACACCGATCACCACACCTTCTTTTTTATCTTTAAGCGTTTTCCAACGACCAAGCTGGTGGAATACTTTTTCTTGCGCTTTTTCGCGGATAGAACAAGTATTCAATAGTAGTACGTCTGCTTCCTCAGGTACTTCAGTTAGCTCATAGCCATTTGCAGCGTTAAGCAGGTCGGCCATTTTTGATGAATCATATTCATTCATCTGACAGCCCCAAGTTTTAATTAGCAGTTTCTTACTCATTATATGTTCGCTCGATCGTTAGTTTAATTTAAGGGAGCAAATCGCCCATTATTCATCCGCTAGCCCCGTTTGTCATAATTCGGTATTCAATTTTATGACAGGCTCTAGCGGCAAGCGGCGTATTGTACTGGTTTCAAAACCGACTGACTAGTAGTCTGAACAAATCTCTTATGTAGTGGTTTTTATTATCGTTAACGCCATATGCCATAAGGGATAACCCTTTTTTCGAATAAGGTTTTTGGTTACAAGTTAGTTATGAAAAAGTACAATCAAAAACAGTCAAAGAATCAAACTGATAAGTACGAAATATGAACAGTTACGATATTGTAGTAGTCGGTGGCGGCATGGTTGGCGCAGCAACAGCAATCGGTTTTGCAAAGCAAGGTCTGAGTGTTGCGGTGATCGAAGGTTTTGCCCCACAAGCTTTTGATGAATCGCAAGCGATGGACATTCGTGTGTCAGCGATTTCTCAAGCATCGGTCGATTTGCTTGAAAATCTTGGTGCATGGCAAAGTATTGCAGCAATGCGAGTGTGTTCTTATAAACGTTTAGAGACGTGGGAGCACCCAGAGTGTCGTACTCGATTTGATGCTGCCTCACTAGACCTTCCTCGTTTGGGCTATATCGTTGAGAACAGACTCATTCAATTAGGTTTATGGTCTCAATTTGATGCCTACGACAATCTCGAACTGTTATGCCCAGAAAAGCTCGATGTGATTGAGTTTGGTGAAATCAATATCGTAAAGCTTCAATCAGGGGCTGAGTTGTCTGCGAAGTGGGTGGTTGGTGCTGATGGTGCGAATTCAGCCGTTCGCCAACAAGCTGGAATTGGCATCACGGCTTGGGATTATCGACAACACTGTATGCTTATCAATGTAGAAACAGAACAACCTCAGCAAGATATTACTTGGCAGCAATTTCTACCAAGTGGCCCTCGTTCATTTTTGCCTTTGTGTTCTCTAACCTCTGACGGTCAAGAAGTCGGGCTGGGCTCGTTAGTTTGGTATGATTCTCCACTGCGTATTAAGCAACTGTCAGCAATGGCCCCTGAAAAACTACGTAACGAAGTACTTACTCACTTTCCTAAAGAGTTAGGTGATATCAAAGTCTTGAATTCGGGTTCTTTTCCTCTGACACGACGTCATGCTCAATCATACTCGAAGAATAACTGTATTTTGGTCGGAGACTCTGCGCATACTATCAACCCTTTGGCTGGACAAGGTGTTAACTTAGGCTTCAAAGATGTATCAGTACTGTTGAATGTCACCAAAGAAAAGGGTGAATTGAATGAGTCTGTAGCAAGACGCTATGAAGTGATGAGAAGAGGTGACAACCTAGTGATGCAAAGCGGTATGGATTTCTTCTATAAGACGTTCAGTAACGATATTGGTCCACTTAAGTTTGTGCGTAATGCTGCACTCAAGCTAGCAGAGAACTCAGGGCCGATTAAAGCTCAAGTGTTGAAGTATGCCCTGGGCCTTTAATTGAGTATTACAGACACTTTATAAAGAGAAGGAGAGCGAATGCTCTCCTTTTTTGTATCAGATGACTACTATCGCTGTTGCGTCACACAAACCGGTGCATCGATCTCTAAAGAGTACCCTGTATAAACCAAAGACCCATCTTCATTATCTCGCTTGAATGAGGTGATGTTGTTGGAGTGCTGGTTGGCGGCGATAAGCCATTTCCCATCGTTCGTTATATGGAAGTCTCTTGGGAATTTGCCTTCAGTGTCGTAGCTATCAATGAAAGTCAGCCTTTGAGTCTCAGAGTCGATTTTGAAGCTACTGATTCTTGATTGGTGTCGACATGACACATAAAGGAATTGCTCATCAGGCGATAGCTTAATCGCAGCTGCGACTTCTCCCTTCTCCATATTAGGCAATGCATCAATCTCTTCCACTACATTCCAAATGCCTAAAACCTTTTCCAAAGTCAGCAACGTTTCAGAGAGTTCACAGACCACATAGGCTCTGTCTTCAGCTTTGTTAAAGATTAAATGGCGAGGTCCATTGCCGGCGGGCACCTTAATAGACTGTATTGGCTCATCAAGGAACTCTTCTTGCTCTTCATCAAAGCAATAGAAGTTGATGCGATCGGTGCCGAGATCGACAGTCACAAACTGTGGTGAGTTTTGTAAGAACAGGCATTGATGGGCGTGTGGGCTAGTTTGTCTCTCTTTGTTTGGCCCGGAACCAACCATCTGGATTGTTTTGAGTCGTTTATCGATGCTGCCGTTGATACTTAAGCTAAAAATATCGAATGTGCCTGATGAGTATTGCGACGTGATAGCAAACTTATTGTGTGGATCTATCGCGACGTGACAAGGGTGATCTCCCGAGATGAGGCTTGTATTGTGTGTTAGCTGTGAATCAACATTAGGTATATGAATGAGCTGGGGCTGTTTTTGCTGGTCCACTTCCGATGCAGTATAGATCCCAGTCTTTGTTACAGTAATAAAAGAGGGGTTAGTACATTTGATGATCAGCTCTAGAGGTAATAGTTTTCCTGTTTCTAGATCTAACTGAGTTTGATAAACACCTTGGCTTTTACTTGGTGTATCTGTGTAGCAACCGATCGTTAAGGGGAGGGGTTTCATAGGCTAGTCATACTCAATTAGAAAATGGAGCTGACATTGTCTTATAAAATCGTATTAAAAGTGAGGTTATAGAAGAGAATACTTGGTGACTTGGCTAGCAGATTTGCATATTCCAGATAAAACAAAACCCAGCTAAAAAGCTGGGTTCTATTTAATGATGGTGCGGTCGGAGAGAC
>NZ_JBFRTQ010000085.1:0-54815 GCF_041474195.1 Vibrio sp. 10N.222.52.C3
GCAGAAATACTTCAGGGTAAAGATTAGTTTTATCAATTACATAACATTGAGACCTCACCCTAACTTTAAAATATAAAATGTGAATAAAGTTCAATGGGCAACTATTTTCTATACAAATGATTTGATGTTAGTTCCATTCCTATCTATAAAAAGCAACTTAATAATAAATAGGAATGGATACTCCATGAAACGTCTTAGTTTGCTAGCTAGTACCATCGCTCTAATTCTATCAGGATGCGGTAGCGACAGTTCAGATAATAGCCCACAAACACCACCAAGCTCATCATTTGAAATCAACTCTACGGCAAGTACAACCGCCACAGAAGACATTCAATACCAATATCAACTATCAACAAACCATTCAGAACCCGTGGCCTACTCTGCAACCAATATACCTACTGGTATGACTTTAAGCAGTGATGGTTTGCTCACATGGATACCACTAGAAGGTATCCTTACATCTGGTGAGATCACCGTTAAGGCCGTCGCTTCAAGTGATACAAACCTATCTGACACTCAAACATTTTCAATAACTGTAACGCCTGTCAACGACACTCCGGTAGCAGAGACACCATTACAGCTTAATACTAATGAAGATGTTGCTCTTACTATTTCTCATGCAACTCTTCTAAGTAATGTGACAGATGTCGACTCTAGTATTTTAACAATTACAAACTTATCAATTGATAACCCAGCCATAACTATTACAGAAAACAGTGACTCGATTACTCTTACAGCATTGCAAGATTACAATGGCGATGCGAACTTATCTTTTAGTGTTTCAGATGAAGAATTTACTATCAGTAATAGTGGCATTGTAATAATTTCAGCAGTCAACGACCCTGTACAAATAGAGTCTTTTGCTAGCTTAAGTGTAGAAGCTGGTGAATCACTATCTTTTCAAGTTCAAGTCACCGATCCAGACGATGAAAACAATGGTTCTGATATTCAGTTCTCTTTGACCAACGCGCCTAATGGGCTGTCTGTTTCAGAGACCGGAGAACTGACGATATCTTCTTCTGTTCTTGCCTCAATCATTCACGACGACATCGTTTTGAAGGTTCAAGATGGCTTAGAAGATGGCGCCGTAATTGCGCAAAACACTTTCAAACTCTCTGAATTGTTCTACTACACGGTACAAGGTGAAGTCTCTAGCTATTATGAGAATACAGCGATTGAAGATAGCGTCGTCAAAATTTCGAATGATGGAGCTGTTTTAGCCGAAGGAAATTCTAACGCATCAGGTAAATACAGTATTAAGGTATTAGACACTGATTTAGATACCAATAAAGCAATTATTGTATCGGCTGATGCTATAGGCTTTTCTGAAGCTTCAGAATCTAAGCAATTTTCAGATATCGGTACGGCAATAAACTTGTATCTACCGACAATTCACGCAAATGTTAACTTCGATAGTCAAGTCGCTTCAGATCTACAAGTCGATAATGAAACTCTTGTTTCAGTAGAAGCTCAGAGCTTCGTGAACGCGCAAGGGGAAGCCGTAACTGGACAAATTAGTTCCGAACTATTCGTAATCGATCCATCGTTGGATATTGATTTGATGCCTGGCGAAATGGTTACTGAGATTCCTTCAGGAGAAACAGTTCTGATTGAATCTTTTGGTGCGGTCACTGCAACCTTTACTGATAGTGAAGGCAATGAGCTACAATTAGCAGATGGTAAAACCGCACAAGTTAGAATCCCTGCGTCAGGTTCGAATCCACCAGCCACAATCCCACTCTTCTATTACGATGAAGTACAAGGTATTTGGGTAGAAGACGGTACCGCTACTTTAGACGATGGATTCTATGTTGGGGAAGTTACTCACTTCACAACATGGAATGCAGATAGAATTTATGAAACTGTATACGTTGATGGTTGTGTCGTTGACAAAGAAAATCAATCAATTGCCAATGCAAGGATTCGTTCGGAAGGTGTTAACTATAATGGTCGCTCATCTGCCTATAGTGATGCTCAAGGTAACTTTAGAATACCGGTTAGACAAGATAGTACAGTGCTGATCTCTGCAGAAAGCCAGTATCAAAGTCGCACAGAAACTATACACACCGATTCACGTGATGAAACCATGAATGAGTGCTTAACCCTTGATGATGCTACAACCAAGATCCAACTAACCTGGGGACAAAACCCTAGAGACTTAGATACACACTTCTATGGCCCAAATGGTGAAGATGGTCGATTCCACGTTTACTATGGCAATAAGAACTTCAATCAATCTGGCAATAATATTTTCTTAGATGTTGATGATACAAGTAGTTATGGCCCAGAAGTTGTGACCATTCCTGACTTTACTGTTCCTGGAACTTATCGTTATGGCGTATACAAGTACTCTGGAACCGGCGATATTCAGCGCCGAGAGACAAAAGTAGAAATCATTTTAGACGGTAATCGCACTGTGTTTACTCCACCAGAGGGAGATGCAGAACGTTGGTGGTATGTATTTGAAATTGAAGTAAGCGACAACCTAAGTTTCAGCCTAACTCCAATAAATCAATGGTCAACAACTGACCCTGACTCCGCGGCTACTCCTGACTCCGCTACTACTCCTGCTGCAGCTTATAGTAGCCAAGTCCTGAAATCATCTCAGCCAACGCAAAACTACGCAGAAAAAATGCTAGAAAGTAAATACTACGCTGACTAGTGTCCCCCCCCCTGATAAACCAAAGGGCGATAGAATTTAATTCTACCGCCCTTTCTCTTACTCGTTCACTTTTTAACAAAGCACTAAAAACGGCCTTGATAAGTAAACTGGTACTTACCTTGGCTATCAGGGTTGCCCAACCACTTAAGCTGACTCTGCATTGCTGGCGGGAATTCCGCCCCCGGCTTAAACCATGCTGCCAACGTGTAGCGTTGGTTAGGTGTTAGGCTCGCTGAGAACTCACTGTCTACCTGATCGCTCTTCTGAGTGCCTTTCGCTGCAATTGTGCTGTCTTCACAGGTTATGTCCGCAATCACAGGACCAAGGTCTAACGAACCAACAGGAGAGTCGACTGCGGCACCAGACCAAGCCAATGTACCTTCGCCAGATTGACACCAAGGCTGAGCGTGAACCGCATGCTTAATCGTCAGTTCAACTTGCCCACCAATAGAAACCGGTACTGGAATGGCTGGAGCGTATTTCATCACGTTCATAGCAGGCATTGAAGCCACTAAGTTTTCTGCATATGCGCCGCTCATGCTGTACCCGACACGCCCTTTACCTGATAAATTCATGTCACTGTTACGACCAAAACGAACCGCCAGTTCTGCTTTGGCTTGGAATAACTTAGAAAACTGGAAATCCCACTGCACTGAACCGTAATTAATGCGCTGCCACACGATGTTGTTAGCGCTGCCTTGCCAAATGGTGCCCTCAACGCCTTCGATACTCAAACCGCGCACAGCAGGTGCCTGCTTTAGAGCAAAAGAAGCCGGCAAGTGCAGCAACAAACTGACCGAGAAAAAGACGATAAAGATGCCACTGAAGAGCAGGCCATACTTAAAAGATAAACCGCGTTTCACATTAACCTCGTTTAAACTGTAGTCGGTTGACGTCAATAACCCCTGGGTTATCAGAGCGATCAATATCCATAAACTCGACCTCAACACCCTGTTTTTCTTTCAGGTATGTAAGCCAGTCAACGAACTTATTAAAAGGCACAGGTTTTACCCACACTTGCAACATCTCGCCACGTGGTTGCACACGTATCAGCTCGATATTAAAGCGACGCATAGAAGCAGGCACAGATTGATTCAGAGGTTGACTGGCACTAATGCCGCCACTGCCTCGTAGCTCAACCACTTCATTGGCTTTATTGGTTACCCAAGCCAGTAGTTGCTTCTCGCTTTGAATGCGGGTCTGCGCAAGTTCAGCTCGCTGACTGAGTGGCTGGATTAGCCCCCAATAAACGACACCGACCACCAATAGAATTGAGCAACCAATCACTAATCGTTGCTCTCTTTGACTTATTGAAGTCCACCACGCTTGGAGTGGCTCAATCATATTTCTCATCACTGATCTCCTTACGCAGGTTATTGATGGGGTTTAAGAGTAAAGCTGCCAAATACGGCATCGCCATTACGGTTTAATGGACCTTGTTCGACGGTAAATTTCTCTTCGAGCTTCACTCTTGCGGTCTCAAAATGTTGGAAGTCAGAGCTTTTCGCCTGGAGTCGAATCTCAGAACGATTACCATCGTAGCGAATGCTTTCGACTTCAATTGATTTCACCTGACCTAAGGTTTCAGGCAGCAATGCTAACCAACCCAATAAAGAATCACCATCGCCTGAGCCGCCATATTTCTTGGCTTCATCGTTCATCTGACGCTTAAGGTAGCTGACCGTCGGAATACGTTGCTTGCCCGGAAGTACGCTTCTAAAAATACGTTCACTCTCCGTTCGGTACGCTTCGGCTTGTGCTTCGTACTGCTGAACCTTTAAGACTTGCTGAGTGACGATCACCGCCACCAGCAAACAAGCTGCGATCGCTACTTTTTGCCATACACGCCAGTACTTACTGAATGAAGATTTGGTTTTAAAGGTGCCAGTCAGTAAGTTTACGCCACTTGTAATGGCTTGTTGGCTCAGTAAAGACATCACCAGTTCCGCAGGTTTAGCTTGCCACTCAATGCCACTTTGCAGTTGAACGTCATCACTTGGCAGTGCGGTGTAGCTAAAAATCGTTGGTGATTGCTCTTCGTCATCTAAGGCAACCCAATCGCTTTGTAAGAACATCGCTAGCCACGCCTCATTGATCGACACTGCTTGATAGTTGCTTTGACGCAATAACCAATGTTGGTCGATCTGCAGCGCACTGATGCCCTGATCTTCTAAAGGCAACGCTAAGGTATCAGGCAATACTTTACGAAAGATAATGTTCGCTTCGCGGAAAGTATCCAGCGCCTGCTTAAGCCAATCACGTTCCACACCACACACTGTCGCGTGCGTTGCGTCTTTCTCTAAAATAGTCAGGTGTAAGTCTTCGATATCTTGTGCGACTTCGTCTTCTAATAAAAACGGCAGCATAGAATCGAACTGGCGAGCAGCACCTTTCGGGATCTCAACACGCTTAATTAAGCATTCATTTCCCGGCAATAAAGCGATACAGCTACGCTTTTCAGCGTAAGGCGTTAACTCATCCAGCTGCTCCCAGCTAGACAGTTCGCCACTTGCTATCACTTCTTGTTGGCTTGTCGACCAAACTAACCACTGCACAGGGCTTTGTGGTTCGCTACTCAGTCGAACGGTCAGAAACTCGCTCACTGATTCCTCCAAAACGACGGCGTACTACCGTCACTGTTTCTCGATTACTACTATAGAAAAGCGTCCGTATACGTACACGTGACTGCTCAACTAATACCTCTGCATCTAGCTCAAAATAGGCGCTATCTACAGTTAAATATGCTTTCGCTTTTTTGCTGACTTCGGCACTCACACCCACAATAGCAGGCTCAGCCATAAACGCATCCACCGTATCCCAACCATCGAATGGGCGTTTGTCTATCAGCTGTTTGGCATCCGATTCACTTAAGCCGGGGGCAAACATCGCTTCCAATAACGGCGCCTGCTTTTCCGTAAGAGTATTCACATTCAAACGGAAATCGTCGCTCGGCAAAGCACAAACAAAGGGGCGAACCTTATTCATCACCTCACCCGTGACTTGATAAACCGCGCGTAGCTCGGACTCATCGGCCATTAAGCCATTCGCTGCCAAATAAGATGGCTTCATCGCCTCATAAGTACTGTCTTCGACACCTGCTGAAGAGGTGGTTCGGGTATCACTATCAACAAATTCCCAGCTTGAATATGCGATAACCTCGGCCTGATAAGGCTCAATATCTTGGTTTTCCAACAAGGTTTGCCAAACCGTAATTAAATAAGGTGTTTGGTTACTTGAAGTCGTCGCCACACCAGCCAACGCATTGAGATTAAAACATGCCTGAGCATCAACAATACGGCCTTTAACTTGACCATAATCCAACGGGTATACCTGTTCTTCTAACGCCCATGGTTGACTCAAGTTGACGGTATCACTGTCTTTGTAGCTTTGCCTAATGCCGTCTTGCACCAGCGCTTCGACACCAATGCTGTACCAGTAAGCCTGTTGGTAACTCAGTTGATTGCCCACGCGCTTAAATTGAGTAAACAGGCGTTCCGACATACTGCCTGCGATGGTTGCCATTATCGCCAGTAGCATCAGGATAATGATCAGCGCAACACCTCGCTGCTTGCGCCCCATGGCAGACCTTGTCAGTGCAAACTTATTAGTTCGATGAGTCATTATTCCCCTCATTACTACTTGAAGAGTCACTGTTTGAAGAATCATCGGCCTGATCTAGCGTGCCACCAGGGGTGAGATAAATACGCTCTATCTCACCATAATCTTTCAAGGTTAGCTTTAACCTTACCGCTTTCGGTAGCGATTTGTCGGCTTGCCACTCTTTCCCCCAGCGGCTTCCGTCATAAAACTCGAATTCCAAGCTTTCAACATCATCAAGCAAAGGCGTAATCACACCCTCTTGGCCTGCAGGGGTATCGGGGTAGCGCCACCACACACGCTCAAGCGTTTCTTCTTTAATGCGGTAACCCACTTTGGTGACTTCTCCGCGAGGAAACTGCTGCTGTGGGTTATGCCAGCCAAGGCGAGTAAACATGATGCCAACGCTGTCGGAATCCAGTAAATACTCTTTAATTAAGATCAGCTTAGATGATGCTTCTTCACCGTTGGTACGAAATTGTCGCACCGCCATCTGGCGAAAATCATTATCTAAAATGACTAAGCTACGTTGCAGTTGATTTAAACGAGCACTACGCTCGATTGAAAGCTCGTTGCTGCGCTGAACCTGATTGACTACCTGATAAGCCGCCATGCTTAACGTGGCAAAGATAGCGATCGAGACCAAAACCTCAATTAAGGTAAAGCCTCTCCCGTTCGAAGATAGACCTTGTGTACGAGACACACGCTTATTGGCGGACATGCTCTTACTTAGCGACTTGCTCTGAGCTAACGACACGCTTTTACTTGACCACATAGCTGCGCACCGTGACCACTGGAGAAGCTTGTTTACTGGTTGCCACACTCACATCAAACGCCTTTAATAAATCATCGCTAGTATCGATTGGCGTGACCTTCCAAAACCACTCTCTCTCGGCCAACTCTTGTGTGCCCTGCGCTTTTTTTAGCTTCTCAGGATGCAGCATCACCAAAGCCATTTGATTATCAACGACCATAGCCGCGAAGGTTTTTTCTTCGAGATAACTGAGGGTATTGATGTGCTGAGTAACAGCACGAATCACACTGATCGCCGCAGTCGCAAAGATAGCGAGCGCAACCAATACCTCAAGCAGCGTCATTCCTCGAGAACCAAGGGGCATACCACGAAAACGATAAGGAGAACGGTTATTCCTCTTCATCTTCTTCTCCCGGTTCTAGCAGTCGAATCACACCATTGTCCAATACTCGAATACGCCAACCATCTTGTATGGTGTCTCCGGTATTTGGATAAAACGACAATACAAATGGCGTCATTTCAGCACTCGACAAGATGTAGATCTGTGGTGGTTTCGGCTTCTTTTCCTCTTCAAGATCAGCAAACATATCTTCATCAAACAAGCTTCCTGGGTTGAACAACCGATCATCGTCTTCCCATGCGCCACCACCTAAGGTCAGTGACAATGCGAGTTCTTCCGGTAGTTCAGTTAAAGAGGGGATTTTTTCAAAATCGACTTCTTGCCAGCCTTCAGACTTAAGCGCCATCAGTACATAGGTCGATTTCTTTTCATCAACTCGAACGCCAAAATCTAAGCCGCTCAAAATAGCCTCTTCATTGAGTAATTGAACTCGCTGATAAAAGCTTTGAGCGTATTTTTTAGCAACATCTTTGCTATTGGTAGGAATGGTCGCGATCACCGCAACCGCCGTTACTGACAGTAGTACCAACACCAAGAGAATCTCAATCAAGGTGAAACCTGGCTGTGTTTGCTTAGTTTTCACCTTTAGACTCCATCTGTTTACGCCCTACCATCAATAACGTATCAAGCATCAATAACGAATCAAACAATAAGCTGAAGCTTATTGGAAATCCTGCATGTTCCAGTTGCCGATATCCGCCGCAATACCTTCACCACCTTCTTGGCCATCAGCACCAAGAGTGAAAATATCAATAGTGCCGTTATCACCAGGGCTTAGGTATTGGTACTCGTTACCCCATGGGTCGTTTGGCAGACGCTTGATGTAGCCACCGTCGCGGTAGTTACGAGGCTCTGGGCTGCTTGGCTTAGAAACCAATGCATCAAGACCTTGATCCGTTGTTGGGTAAACGCTGTTATCCAGTTTGTACATATCTAGCGCGTTCTCTAGCGCCACAATATCAGTGATGGCTTTTTGTTGGTCAGCCTTCTCTTTGTTACCCAATAGGTTAGGTACAACAAAGCTCGCCAATACGCCAAGGATAACCACAACAACCATCACTTCTAATAGGGTAAAGCCTGATTGTTTCTTCATTCTGTTTTTCATTATTTTCTCCAAATTACAGACAGCGAGTTGAAGGTAATAGTGTCCTTCTTCTCGCTCATCCAAAAACTAACGTCTTATGAGCAGTTGGTTAACCACTCATCAAATTATTCATTTCAAGCATCGGCATCAGAGTCGCCATCACAATGAACAGCACTAAGCCTGCCATCAAAGCGATAAGTGCTGGCGTAAAGATACCTAACGCGATATTCACGGTCGATTCAAAGCTTTGATCCTGGTTATCTGCCGCTCTTGTTAGCATTTGCTCTAACTGACCACTCTGCTCACCACTGGCGATCATATGCAGCATCATTGGAGGGAAGAGTTTGGTTTGATCGAGCGCTTTACGCAGGCTTGCCCCTTCTCTAACACTGTCTGACGCCTGCAGTACTTGTTGCTTCACATGGTGATTCGACATTACATCAACCGCAACCTTCATCCCCTCAAGGATAGGAATCGCACTCGAGGTACAGATAGAGAGTGTTCGTGCAAAACGAGAGGTGTTAATTCCTTTCGCGATCTTGCCGATCAGTGGAATGCTTAATAGCTTGCGATCCCAACTCATGCGAACACCCGGCTTTTTCAGAGCGGTCTTAATCAACACAATCACACCGATGATCAACAACAGTAATTGGATGCCCCAATTCTGGATAAATTCACTCGATGCCAATAAAAATTGTGTCGATTGAGGAAGTTCTTGGCCCATTTGGATAATCGGTTCAACGATCTTAGGTACCACGGTTGCCAGCAGGAACGAAACAATCGTCACCGCAAACACCACCAGCACCACAGGGTAGATCATCGCTTGCAGCAACTTAGAGCGCATCTTCTGACGGTTTTCTGCGTAATCAGCCAGTCGCTCCAATACCGCATCTAAGTGACCCGATTTCTCACCAGCCGCGACCATGGCTCTAAACAGTTCATCAAAGATATGTGGGTAATCAGCCAAGCTATCGGCTAGCGAATAACCTTCCGTTACCTTCGAACGAACCGCCAGTAACATGGTTCGAATACGTGGCTTTTCAGATTGCTCCGCCACGGCTTTCAAGCACTCTTCTAGCGGCATGCCTGATTGCACCAAGGTGGAAATTTGGCGAGTAATCAAAGCAAGGTCTGGCGTGCTGATACCACGCTTAAAGCTGGTCGAAGGCTGTGCACCTTTCGTCGTTTTAGCTTTAGCTTCGGTCATCTCAACCGGCATCAAGCCTTGTTCTTTTAAGCGCTGGCGAGCCTGACGAGCGTTATCCGCTTCAATCGAGCCCTTTTTGCTCTTACCCTTGGCATCCAGCGCTTTGTATTCAAATGCTGCCATACTAGACTTCCTTGGTCACTCGCATCACTTCTTCTAAGGACGTTACCCCTTTCAGAACTTTGCTCAAGCCATCATCTCGAATACTTGGTGTTGTGCCACGAATTGCTTTCTCAATTGCCTGTTCGCCAGCTTCACTGTGAATCAGCTCTTGTACCGAATCGTCAATCATCAGGAGTTCATGAATACCGGTACGGCCTCGATAGCCTTTGTGACTGCAGCTTTCACACCCTTTGGCATGGTAAAGCGTTAGGCTGTCTTTCTTCTTCAACCCAAACAGTTTTTTCTGTTCTTTATCCGCTTCGTAAGGTTCTTTACAGTCGTTACACAGGGTGCGAACCAAGCGCTGAGCCAAAACACCCAGCAGCGAAGAAGAGATCAAGAAGGGTTCGATGCCCATATCACGCAGACGCGTAATTGCACCGATTGCCGTATTGGTGTGAAGGGTCGACATCACTAAGTGACCGGTCAAAGAGGCTTGAACAGCGATCTCTGCGGTCTCTAAGTCACGTATCTCACCAATCATTACCACATCGGGATCTTGACGAAGAATCGCACGTAAACCACGCGCAAAGGTCATATCAACCTTAGGGTTCACTTGTGTTTGACCAATGCCATCAATATCAAATTCAATTGGGTCTTCAACGGTAAGGATGTTGCGTTCGTTGCTGTTAAGCTCTTGCAGGCCAGCGTACAAGGTCGTTGATTTACCTGAGCCTGTCGGGCCAGTCACCAAGATAATGCCATGTGGGCGCTGAATCAGCTTACGGAAGTTTTCATGGTTTTCTGCTGTCATACCTAAACTGTGCAAGTCTAGACGAGTGGCGTTTTTGTCCAACAGACGCATTACCACACGCTCACCGTGCGAAGAAGGCATGGTTGAAACACGAACATCAACCGCTCGGCCACCAATACGCAAAGAAATACGACCATCTTGTGGCACGCGTTTTTCCGCAATATCTAGTTTAGCCATAACCTTGACACGTGAAACCAATAGCGGAGCCAGTTTACGGCTTGGCGCTAGAACATCACGCAGCACACCATCAACTCGGAAACGGATACAAAGTGACTTTTCAAAGGTTTCGATATGAATATCCGAAGCACCCTCTTTGATCGCCTCACCCAGCATCGCATTGATTAACTTGATGATTGGTGCATCATCTTCTGATTCAAGTAAGTCTTCGTCTTGAGGCAGTTCTTCCGCTAGTGAGAAGAAGTCATCACTATCAGCACCAATGTCTTCCATGAGCTGACGAGCTTCTGACGAGTCACGCTGATAAGCATCGGTCAGTTTTTTATCAAACTCATCGAGAGTAATCGCTTGTGGCGTGAAACCATTTTTCACAACACGACTCACTTCAATGATCGCCGCCGATTTCAGTGGCTCAACATAATAAAGTATCGGTGCGCGCTCTGGATGTTGATACTCCAACACCATCTTATAGCGATTCGCAAAGCTAAACGGCAAGCGCTGATAAGTACGTGCCGCCCCTACCAATTCAGCCATTATTCTGTTTCCATCTGATCAATGAAGGCTTGAAGTTCAGCCGGGTAATTCATGCTTTCGCCAAATTTAGGCAGTACTGGAATATTATCGTCATCCATCAGCTTCAGGCCCTGCTCTGACTTATACAACTGCTCAGCACGAATAAAGTTGTATTTACGCTGAGTAATACCATCGGCCGTCATACCATCACGAATAATGGTCGGCTTGATGAATACCATTAGGTTCTTTTTCTCAACCTGAGTACTGGTTGATTTGAACAGGTGTCCTAGAACAGGGATATCGCCCAAGAACGGCACCTTAGATTCACTTTCCAGCGCTCGCTCGTCAATCAAGCCACCCAGCACCAGCATTTGACCGTCTTGAACAATCACTGACGTATTTAGCTGACGCTTAGCAAAACGAACATCTACTGCCCCGTTTGCGCCTAATACGTTCGATACTTCTTGTTCTATTTGCAGCTGAACTGAGTCACCTTCATTGATTTGTGGCACGACTTTTAGCTTGATACCCACTTCTTTACGTTCAACCGTTTGGAATGGGTTATCGTTACTTGAGCCTGCGGTCGAGCCAGTTAAAACAGGCACCTCTTCGCCCACAATGAACGACGCTTCGCCGTTATCCATCACGGTGATACTTGGAGAAGATAGGATATTTGAATTTGAATCGGTCGCTACTGCACTGATCAAGGCAGTCCAGTCACCCATCACTACGCTCATTGCCGCGCCATTAACGCCAGAAAGAGCAGAAGCTAACGTTGAGTAGTCACCGGATTCTGTGGTCGTTTCATTACGCAAAAAGGCGCCATTATCATCATAGACTGCGGTGGTCGTTTCAGTGTCTTTCGCTTCTTCTAAACCAACCATTACGCCACCGATTGACGCACCTGTGTTGCCATACTGAATCACAGCACCAGTATCAAGGTTACCCCATTGCACACCAAGGTTAATACCGTCACCTTCTGCCATCTCGACAATTAGGGCTTCAATCAAGACTTGAGCGCGACGAATATCCAGTTGCGCGATCACATCTTGCAGCGCGTTCATGATGTCTGGTTGGGCGGTAATCACCAACGAGTTGGTATCACTGTGAGCTGAGATCACCACTTTGTCACGTTGAGATGAGCTACCTTTAGTTGATGTTTGCTTCTCTGATTGCAGGTTGTCCGACACGCCTTTCAGCACATCGACTAAATCTTCTGCTTTGGCGTATTTAAGGTAAATTACTTGGTTGTTGCCCTTGGTTGCCATTTCCACATCAAGCTGTTCAATCAACCTTCTTAAACGGCTACGTACCTTAGGGTCACCTGAGATAAGGATCGCATTGGTACGTTCATCGGCAACTAATTTAGGTTGTAGGAAGGCTGGTGTGTTTTGGGCATCTGTGGTTTTGCTTAGTGCATCAACGATACGTACCATTTCTGCCGCAGAAGCATTCTTTAGCTCAACGACTTCAATCTCTTTATCACCCGCTTGGTCAACACGCTTGATGATTTCTGCTAAACGGTTCACTACCGCCGCACGACCGGTAATCAAGATGATATTGGCTGGGTCGTAGTGCACAACGTTACCCGCGCCTGCATTGTCGTTTAGTTGACGAAGCAGAGGAGAAAGTTCACGAACCGATACATTACGAACCGTCACTACACGCGTCACTACGCTATCACCAGTGATTGAATCACGGTCACCAACAACGGGGATCGCCGAAGTTTTAGAGTCTTTGGCTTTGATGATCTTAAGAACACCCGAGTCCATTTCAACGACTGCGTAGCCATACACCTCTAGTACGTTTAAGAAGAAGCTGTAATATTGCTCTTCATTCAATACGTCGTAGCTGCGTACATCGATTTTTCCGCGCACCGATGGATCAACGATGATGGTCTTCTCTAGGTTACGACCAACAATATTAATAAACTCTTGAATATCAGTGCCTTTAAAGCTGGCACTAAAATCACTCGCGATGGCTGCGGGTGTGCAGATCAAGCTTCCTGCCAATAACCATGCACTTTTCTTAAACCAATGCTTCACGTACTTCTCCTACACTTTCGTCCTTCGTTAGACGCAAAGTTTTAAAATTCAATAAACACTTCATGTTGTTGACCATCTCTCTCGACCACCAGATTTAGCTCTGTTAGTTCTGAGATGGAACGGAATATGTTGCCCATAGCAGCAGGGTCTGTCAGGTCTTGTCCATTTAACTGAGTGGCAATATCTCCGTTTTGGAGCCCAACAGAGTTAAAAAGTTCTGAATCTTTGCCAGGGCTCACACGATAACCGATCACTTTATCGTCACGCTTCACCTGAGACAGTCGAACATATTGGAAGATTTGTTGCGGATCTTTCATTATCTTCGCTTTAATTTCATCAAGCTTCTCTTCTGCTGAAGCCGGATTATTACCACGAACCGAAGAAGAGCTACGAGGTGGCGCAGGCGCTGATACAGCCAAACGCTTGTACTCAATACCTTCAAGCATCAAGGTTTCGTCTCGTCCTGAGTTATCAATGATAACGCGGTCGATTAATACCGCTTTTAACTTGGCTCGAGTGCCTTCAATCTCTTCATTAATTCCGTAGGTCGCTTGCGTGCCGCGATTGGCGATCACCGCTAAGCTCAGTTTTGGATTCGAGCTCGCGACTGCACCCACTAAAACGAGGTTTAATCGCGTCTTAGGCGCATCTTGGATAACTTGCTGTTCAACCACAGCGGGCGTGCTTGGGTTGTAAGCACCAAACATGTTGCTCTGCTGCAAAGAAGAGATATCAAGGGTCGATTGAGGTGCTGAAGACGATGAAGCCGTTGCTGTCCAAGGCGCGATAGTTTGCTCAGCAGGTTCGATAAACCATGCAAGCTGCCCTAAGATCCATGCGGAAGCTGCAATCAATACACAACAGGTCGCTAAGCTTAGTTTCTGCTGAAGTACAAATCCATTCTCTAATAAGCGGCTCAACATAGGAGAATTCCCTACGCGATTTTTGAGCTCTAAAAAGTTCACTTTCCTAGTCCCTTTTCATGACGACAAACGCTGCAAATCATTAAACTTTCAGCTTTTTTATTCATTCGTTCGATACCAAGCTTATTTAAGCAATAAGATCCTGAACTATATCATAGCAAATCGATAAATCGGCATAACATGGCTATTTTGTATTATGACTTGAAAAAAATGCCAACCGCCTCCACTTTAAGCTTCTACTTAATGTGATAAGCATCATCAAAAACATGTTGCGCACTGTTCGTTACAGTTAAACCGCATTCATTTCTCACTTAATAAGGCACAGCCCTATATGAAAACTGCTAATGAAGCTGTCAGACTCGATAAATGGTTGTGGGCAGCTCGTTTTTACAAAACCCGGTCTATTGCTCGCAACATGGTCGATGGTGGCAAAGTCCACTATAATGGTCAGCGCAGCAAGCCAAGTAAAATTGTCGAACTTGGGGCTGTGATTACACTGCGCCAAGGTAATGAAGAAAAGACGGTAACGATCGAGAAAATCTCAGCCCATCGTGGTGGAGCTCCGATCGCTCAAACCCTCTATGAAGAAACCACCGAAAGCTTGGCAAAAAGAGAAGAGTTTGCACAACAGCGCAAGCTAAATGCTCATAGCCCAGCACCAGAACGTCGCCCAGATAAAAAGCAACGTCGTGACATCATCAAGTTCAAGACTCAATAAGCTAGAAGGAATAGCCAAATGGCAGACCCAATGTCTACAAGTAATGTTTTAAATCGCTACCTATTTGAAGACCTATCAGTACGTGGTGAATTGGTACAGATGGACGAAGCGTACCAACAGATTATTTCTAGCAAGGAATACCCAGCTCCAGTACAAAAGCTGTTGGGTGAGCTACTGGTTTCAACGACGCTACTAACGGCGACCCTAAAGTTTGAAGGTTCTATCACGATGCAGCTGCAAGGTGACGGCCCAGTATCTCTAGCAGTTATCAATGGCGATCACGATCAGAAGATCCGTGGTGTTGCTCGCTTTGAAGGCGATATCGCAGACGACGCAGGTCTACACGCCCTAATGGGTAAAGGTCATCTAGTGATCACTATCGATCCTAAGAAAGGTGAGCGTTACCAAGGTATCGTTGGTCTTGAAGGTGACACGCTTGCACAAGTGCTTGAAGGCTACTTCGCTAACTCTGAACAGCTTAAGACTCGTCTATGGCTGCGCACTGGCGAGCATGAAGGCAAAGCACACGCTGCAGGTATGTTGCTACAAGTAATGCCTGACGGCACCGGTACTCCAGACGACTTCGAGCACCTAGAGCAACTAACAGACACCGTGAAAAACGAAGAGCTATTCACTCTAGAAGCGAACGAACTGCTTTACCGTTTGTACAACCAAGAGAAAGTACAGCTATTCACACCACAACCGGTTGAGTTCTTCTGTGGCTGTTCACGCGATCGAAGTGCAGCAGCAATCATTACTGTTGCTCAAGAAGAGATCTACGACATCCTAAGCACCGAAGGAAGCGTTGGTCTACACTGCGATTACTGTGGCACAAACTACTCGTTCGACAAGAATGATGTTGATGCACTGTACGCAGAAGCAGCAGATAAAGGCAGCAATACGGTTCATTAATTTACGGCGTACCAAAAACACGTAATTTACCCCAAAAAGGTCAGCCCTCAGCTGGCCTTTTTTGTGATCAAAATAGCGCAAACTCCGTAACATCTCGTAATAAAATCACCGCTTAATTTTAATCAATTAATAATGTTCTCGCCCCTAGCGCAAAGGTTTGCGTACAGGATAGACTAGTTGGGCCAATATGTGACGAGACGCTTAAAACCCCATGGCTAATATGGATATTTTTTGAGCTATATCCCTGTTTCCCCCGAGTCTCGTTGCTAGCATGGTGAGCAGATAACAATAAAAAATTAATACAAAATCCCTACAAAATATCCTACAAGGAGCACCTATGACCGTTATGGAACATACAAAGGCTGCACAAATTGATCTAACTAAGCACGGACTGACTGGCGTTACTGAAGTTCTTCGTAATCCTAGCTACGAGCAGTTATTCGTTGAAGAAACACTGCCAGGTTTGGAAGGCTACGAAAAAGGCGTAGTAACGGAACTAGGCTCTGTTGCGGTAGACACTGGTATCTTTACTGGCCGCTCACCAAAAGATAAGTACATTGTTAAAGATGACACGACCCGCGATACCATGTGGTGGTCAGATCAAGGCAAAAATGACAACAAACCGATTACAACTGAAGTATGGAATGAGCTGAAAGAGCTTGTGACAACTCAGCTATCTGGCAAGCGCCTGTTTGTCATCGACGGTTATTGTGGTGCTAACCCTGATACGCGCTTAAGCGTGCGTATTATCACTGAAGTAGCGTGGCAAGCGCACTTCGTTAAGAACATGTTCATTCGTCCAACTGACGAAGAGCTAGCAACGTTCGAACCTGATTTCGTGGTAATGAACGGTGCTAAAACAACTAACCCTAACTGGGAAAAGCAGGGTCTAAACTCTGAAAACTTCGTTGCTTTCAACCTAACAGAGCGCGTTCAAATCATCGGTGGTACTTGGTACGGCGGTGAGATGAAGAAAGGCATGTTCGCAATGATGAACTACCTGCTTCCTCTGCAAGGCATTGCTTCAATGCACTGTAGTGCAAACGTCGGCGAGAAAGGCGATGTAGCCATCTTCTTCGGTCTATCTGGTACAGGTAAAACTACGCTTTCAACCGATCCTAAGCGTGAGCTAATCGGTGATGATGAGCACGGTTGGGATGACGATGGTATCTTCAACTTCGAAGGTGGTTGTTACGCGAAGACGATTCGTCTATCTAAAGAAGCAGAACCTGAAATCTACAATGCAATCCGTCGTGATGCACTACTAGAAAACGTAACAGTTCGTGGTGATGGTTCTATCGATTTTGATGACGGTTCAAAAACTGAGAACACTCGTGTTTCTTACCCGATTCACCACATCGATAACATCGTTAAACCAGTATCAAAAGCCGGTCACGCTCAAAAGGTTATCTTCCTGACTGCTGATGCATTCGGTGTACTGCCACCCGTTTCTAAACTGACTCCAGAGCAAACGAAGTACCACTTCCTATCTGGCTTCACTGCAAAACTAGCGGGCACTGAGCGTGGTATTACTGAGCCAACGCCAACGTTCTCTGCGGCATTTGGTGCGGCATTCTTAACTCTCCACCCAACTCAGTACGCTGAAGTGCTTGTGAAGCGTATGGAAGCAGCTGGCGCTGAAGCTTACCTAGTGAACACAGGTTGGAACGGTACTGGTAAACGTATCTCTATCCAAGATACGCGAGGCATCATCGACGCTATCCTAGATGGCTCAATCGACAACGCTGAAACTAAGGTTATCCCTATGTTTAACCTAGAAGTGCCACTAGCGCTGCACGATGTTGACCCAGCGATCCTTGACCCACGCGATACGTACACTGACCCTCTACAATGGGAAAGCAAAGCGAAAGATCTAGCCGAGCGCTTCATCAACAACTTTGATAAGTACACAGACAACGCTGAAGGTAAGTCACTGGTTGCAGCTGGTCCTCAACTGGACTAATCCAACCATCTGCTCGGGCTTAGCCAAAAGCAAACGCCCAATTTAAAATGATATTTTTGTAGCAAGCCCCTCTTTTGAGGGGCTTTTTTGTTGATGCTTGACCCTTTTTGTTCCACTCTGTTTTAAGACTATTGAAATTTAAGGCTTTCAGGGAATGAAAAAGGTATTCATGGTGTTCGGCATTGTGTTGGCTATCGCCGTTGCAACTATCGCAGCGCTGCTATTAAGCCTGCAGACCCAATACCGTGCGGATGTTGCCAACTTTTTTATCAAACATACGATTGAACAACCTGTATTCATTGAAGATGTTGAGTATCAGGCGCCTTATCACATCACCTTAATGGGCATTACCCAAAGCCAACCAAAAAAGCAAACACCTCTGTATATCGACAAGATCGATCTTTGGTTCAGCCCCAGCTCGATGACAGAGGCCAAACTGGTCTTTGAATCTGTTTTGATCAGCGGCCTACAATTAGAGGCAGACGATCTAAAAACACTGACTTCTTTATTTACCCAACCAAACATCAAGCTCCACCAGCTGGCCATCAACAATCTCGACTTTTCGACGCCAGAGTTTAATGCGCGAGGCATCGACCTACAGATCTCCGCCCCAACGTGGAACAACGATAACTCGCTGCTACCTTATGGAAAAACCCAACTCTCTGCCTCACAACTGTATTGGCAAGGTGAGGCATTCGATAATCTGTTGATTGATCTAGACCTCAAGCCGAGTGACAGCACCCTTTATGGTGCTTCGTTTGACTGGCGTGGCGCCAAGATTTCTGGGCAAGCTGAACAATATCAACAAGATTGGTCGTTGGTGAATGTGACCGTCGATGGCTTACGACTCAATCAGAAACAGACCCAAAACCTACTAAGCAAAGAGTGGGATGTTGCAGGCATTAAGATTAATCACATCAATAGCTTAGATATTCTGCGTAGCGACGTAGAGTGGCAAGATGGCCACCTCGCTGCCTTTGATGCCTCATTAGAAAATATCCAACTGCCTTTTGAAATCTGGAAACAACAGAAAGCCATTTTTTCTCTACAGGCAGAAGGAGTGACCATTGATGATGACATGTTCATCGAGCCAAGCCTCAAGCTCAACCTAGAAGCAAACCGGATTCTGATTGAGGATTTCTATACTCAATTCCTGCAGGGCACTGTTCAGCTCAATGGCGAAGTCGCCCCTAGCAGCATTCAATTGGCGCAGCTCGACCTGCAAGGCATCAAGTGGATTACCGAAAACCAAGATAGCCCTCTACCGGCCGCTCGCCTATTGCCTTGGCTCACACAGCTCCAGAACGTCGAGATTAACCGACTTAATATAGAACGCAGCCAACTTATCCAACTAGCACAAACGCCTTACTGGCAGGTCTCTGGATTACATGTCGAGGGGCATCAAGTTCAACTGCTGCAAGATAGAAAACTGGGCTTGTGGCAAGGGAAGCTGATGGCGAGCGCCAATGATGCCAGCTACCAAAATATTCTCAGCGCACAGCCTGTGGTTGAGATGAATAGCGAACAAGGAAAATGGACGCTGACTCGTCTGTTTGCACCACTCAGGAATGGCTACATTGAAGCCAATGCAACGCTCGATTTTAACCAAATCAGCAAGCCATGGAGCTTAGATATTTCTGCCGATGGGTTACCCATTGCGCCTATGCTGCAGCGACTTGAATTACCACTCGATGCAACCGGCTATGGCGAGTTTGAACTTCAAGCCGCAGGTTTATATGGCGACTCACTGATGCTCGGTTACTCAACCACAGGGCAACTCATTGGCAGCGTTCGCCAGGGTGTGATGACCTTTAATGACAAGCTTTCTGAAACATCGACTGATAACGTGTTTGAAATTCCAGAGCTTAATGCGCATTTTGACCGTGGGCGCTTCACTCTCGAACCGATGCATATTATTGGTGCATCATCAGCAGAGCAAGGCGAACAAAGGGTTCAAACGCTCAATGGCGAGGCTTCTGGAGAACTCGACTTGCTTAAAGCTGAGCAACACACCCTCTCGATTACCCTATCGGACCCATGTCATCAAATCTCAGGAAAGCTCACCCAAGCTGAGTATTCGGAGATTAACGACTGCCAACAAAAAAACGCCACTCCTCAGGAGTAGCGCCTTGTATCTTTAATCTGTATCTGTATCTGTATCTGTATCTGTATCTGTTAGCCAGTGTCAGCTATACGTTTACGTTGGAGTCTGTTGATAATCGCTTTTTGTAGTCAGGGATCAGCATATAGGTTCCCGTAAACTCTACCGCTTCCACATCGCCGCTATGAATGGTCACGTGAATGATGATACGTGCCTTTCTTCCTGACGCAAGGCGGTCCAAGTCACCACTGATCCCATCCAATGAAGTAGAGGCAACAGGGTTTTGCTCAACCGGGTGACGATAACGAATATTACTGTCTGCCAGCACGATATCACCGGTCAGCCCGCGTTCTTTCATCAATAACCAAGTCATACCCCAACCAGTTAAGGTCGCTAAGGTAAAGGCAGATCCTGCAAACATGGTGTTATGAGGGTTCAAGTTAGGATTCAGCTGAGCACTACACTCAAATTGGTAACCCGTGTATTGGTTGATCTTGATGCCCATCTTGTCACTGATCGGGATCTGATGTTCCCAGCGCTGCTGAAGCTCATTACACCACTCAGGCTTGCGTAGAACGTCTGCCATTGGGTCAAGATGCTTAACCATCTGTTGGTGACGCACAGGGCCACGTTGATCGTTAATCTCACCGCGACGTTCAAATTCATTCTTCTCATAGAATGAGATCGCATCTTCACGTGCATTACACACCAAGCGCTTAGCACCCTCTTGGCGAGCCAGTGATTCAAGCGCGACTAGAATCAACGAACCCATGCCTTTACTTTGGCGAGATTTCTTCACCGCCATATAGCGGATCTGACCTTCCAGGTCTGGGGTGATATACAGACGACCAATCGCCATCGGGCGACCACGACCATCAACAATCATGCGATGGTGACTCATTGGGTCATATTCATCGCGCTCAGAACCTACCGGCATTCGCCAAGGTTCACGGAGCATCTGCCAACGAAAATGGTAATACTTGTTTAGCTGATTTTCGGTGGTTGGTGTTATGAGTTTAAACATGCTTATTCCTTTAAGCCTAAACCTGCAGCCAGAATGTCACTGGGCCATCATTAACCAAAGACACTTTCATGTCGGCTGCGAATCGGCCACGTTCCGTTGGTAACACTGATTCACACTGGTCAGAGAAATAGTTATAAAGACGCTCAGCATCTTCTGGGTGAGCACCACGAGAGAACCCTGCTCGAGTCCCTTTCTTGGTATCGGCCGGCAGAGTGAATTGAGAAACCACTAATACCTTACCTTCTACCTGCTTTACATTGAGATTCATTTTATCGTCTTCATCTCCAAAGACACGATAAGTGGTCACTCGTTCCATCAAACGTTTGGCTTTGGCTTCGTCATCACCTTTTTCTACGCCTAACAGAACCAATAAGCCTTGCTCAATCTCACCCACTACTTCGCCATCAACACGGACGGCAGCTTCACTTACTCTCTGGATCAGTGCTATCACTGTTGTTTCCTTGCTCTGTGATTTTGTCTTTATCCGACGAGTGTACCATTTCTTTCGAGTCACTCCACTGTTCCTGCTCACCCAATGCAGCGGTCACCTCAGCACCCACCAGCACAATCAACCAGCACAAATAAACCCAGACAAAAAGAATTGGTATTGCCGCCAATGCGCCATAAATCAACTGGTAAGAAGGGAATTGAGTAATGTAGGCCGCGAAGCCTTTCTTACTGAGTTCGAACAACAGAGCCGCCACTAGAGAACCTGCAGCCGCATGAGAAAAGTGTATCTTTTTGTTGGGAACCAACAGGTACAGACCGAAAAACGCAAAGAAAGAGAGAATCAAAGGAAGTTTGCGAATCACGGTGTTAAAGGCGCCAGACACCACTTCGTTTTGCAACAAGCTCAATGATGTCACATAAGAAGTGGCAGCAATACTCGCCCCAACCAAGATCGGCCCAAGTGTTAGCACCATCCAGTACATTGAGAACGACAATACCGCACGTCGCTTCTCATTAACACGCCAGATGTAGTTTAGGTTCTTATCGATATTCGAGATCAACATCAGTGCCGCAATGAACAAGAACACACTACCGACCGCCGTCATCTTACCCGTGTTGGCAACAAACTCGAGCAAGGCACCGTGCACCGCATCTCCTGACGCTGGAACAAAGTTGATAATAACGAAGTTTTGAATCACGATGCCAACATCAGCAAAGATGGAAAATGATGACAAGATAGAGAGCAGAACCGTCAACATCGGTACGATCGAGAGCAAAGTAATGTACGCCAAGTAGCCCGCATTCACGTTGACTCTATCGTGCGTCATTCGCGCCAAAAGATAGCGAGAAAACTGAATACTGAGTGTGGCGACCTTTTTTATCTTCAACTTGTAACTCCCTTGTAACTCGTTCATAGTCCTAATTAATATTCCGACATATTAATCACAGTAAGTAAATGTTCAAAAATAGCGCAGGAAAAAGGCTTGAGAACAAGGCAGATTTTTTGATAAGTAGTTATTCTACAATCAAAAATTCTAACGCCGTTATCGAGCATTTTAACAAGCTAGGTTGGGCAGTTATTTACTACGATTGATATTATTTAACTATAGGAAACTAGGATGCCTTATTTAATAGTTATAGTCCTCTCTATTTTTACTCTTACTGGATGCCAATCAGCTTATTACTCCGCAATGGAGCAAGTGGGCTATCACAAGCGTGACATTATGGTTGATAGAGTGGAAGACGCTAAAGAGTCACAGCAGGATGCTCAGGAAGAGTTTACCAGCGCACTTGAAGCACTCAGCAGCCTGACTAACTTCAGTGGCGGCGACCTTGAAGACATGTACAACCAAATCAATGATAAATACCAAGACAGCGAGAAAGCCGCGCAAAATGTCAGTGACCGCATTGCTGCGATTGAAGATGTGTCGGATGCGCTGTTTGAAGAGTGGCAGAGTGAGTTAGATCTCTACACCAGTGATTCACTGCGCCGCTCGAGCGAGCAAAAGCTTCGTGAAACTAAATTGTCTTACCAAACGATGCTGTCAGCAATGAAGCGCGCCGAGAAGAAAATGGACCCAGTGCTCAATACCCTTCGCGACAACACGCTTTACTTGAAGCACAACCTCAATGCGAGCGCTGTCGGCTCGCTGCAAGGTGAGTTTATGAGCTTAGAAAAAGACATCGCCTACGCAATAGAACAGATGAATGCTGCGATCGCCGAATCGGATAAGTTCCTTGCTCAACTAAACCAGAAATAACGCCCGTAGGCACAAATAAAGATAAGCCCGTATGAACCCAATCATTATTACTGGCGGCCCTGGCGCCGGAAAAACCACATTGATCAATGCTTTGGGTGATGCGGGTTACCCCACCTTCGCTGAGTCCTCTCGCCAGTTAATCGAACAGCAGAGTCAACTTGAGAACGGTATCTTACCTTGGTTAGACCTTCCAGGCTTTGCTCGCCTATGTTTAACCGTCATGAGCGAACACAAAGACCAAGCCAGTCAGCATCCTGTTGCCTTTCTCGATCGCGCCATTCCAGATATCTGTGGCTACTTGGCTCAGGCGAAACTAGAGATAAACACAACCTACCGAGAAGCGAGCCAAGGTTATCACCCCCAAGTGTTGTTCTGTCGCCCTGAGGCTTCAATTTATGTACAAGATGATGTGAGACCTTATCCGTTTGAGGAGGCGTTAGAGATTCACCACGCGTTAGAAAGAGTCTACCAAGAACTTGGTTATGAGGTGGTTGAAGTGCCGTTTATGCCAGTCGAAGAACGGCTTCAATTCGTTGAGCGTTACTTAGGTATCAAAAGCTAGATCCCCAACTCGGTCGTTCCTCCCTCTTGAGGATGACGAAATCTCGTTTAACCGTATCTAAACAAACTAAAAAACAAAAGCCCCGAGCAGCTAGGCTACTCGGGGCTTTCTTACTTATTCTAAAACGTATTGCTTGTTAGCTAAAAGCTAGTCAGCTGGCAATTAAGCCTTAGCTGGACGTGCTGCACGCTTACGTTCGTTTTCAGTAAGAAGCTTCTTACGGATACGAATGCTTACTGGCGTTACTTCTACTAGTTCGTCTTCGTCGATGAACTCAAGAGCTTGCTCTAGAGTGTGACGGATAGGTGGCGAAAGAACCTGTGCTTCATCAGTACCAGATGCACGAACGTTCGTTAGCTGCTTACCTTTCAGACAGTTTACTGTTAGGTCGTTTGAACGGTTGTGAATACCGATGATTTGACCTTCGTATACTTCATCCGCGTGCTCAGCAAATAGACGACCACGTTCTTGTAGGTTGAATAGTGCGTAAGTCAGAGCTTTACCAGTTGCGTTCGAGATTAGAACACCGTTGTTACGTTGACCGATTACGCCGCCTTTGTGAGGACCGTAGTGATCAAATGAGTGGTAAAGAAGACCAGAACCAGACGTTAGAGTTAGGAACTCAGTTTGGAAACCGATAAGACCACGAGAAGGCATCATGAAGTCCATGCGAACACGGCCTTTGCCATCTGGAGACATATCAGTTAGCTCACCTTTACGTAGACCGATGTTTTCCATGATGCCACCTTGGTGCTCTTCAAGCACGTCGATAGTCACAGTTTCAAACGGTTCAGTTAGGTTGCCATCTTCGTCTTTCTTGATGATAACTTCTGGACGAGATACAGCTAGCTCGAAACCTTCACGACGCATGTTTTCGATCAGGATAGATAGGTGAAGTTCACCACGACCTGAAACACGGAAACGATCTGGGTTATCAGTTTCTTCAACACGTAGTGCAACGTTGTGTACTAGTTCTTTCTCTAGACGCTCAAGGATGTTACGTGAAGTAACGAACTTACCTTCTTTACCCGCGAACGGAGAAGTGTTTACTTGGAACGTCATTGTTACTGTTGGTTCATCAACAGAAAGCGGAGTCATTGCTTCAACATTGTTTACGTCACAGATAGTGTCTGAAATTTTCAGCTCACCAAGACCAGTGATTGCAATGATGTCGCCAGCGTTAGCTTGCTCAACTTCGTGACGGTCAAGACCTAGGTAACCAAGAACTGTACCTACTTTACCGTTACGTTTTTTGCCTTCTGCATTTACGATAGTTACTTGTTGGTTTGGTTTAACAGAACCACGAGTAACACGAGCAACACCGATAACACCTACGTAAGAGCTGTAATCAAGTTGCGAAATTTGCATTTGTAGTGGACCGTCAAGGTCAACTGCAGGCGCGTCTACTGTATCAACAACAGCTTGGAACAATGGTTCCATGTTCTCGCCAGTTTCGCCTTCAGTCATTGTTGCCCAACCGTTCAGAGCTGAAGCGTAAACAACTGTGAAGTCTAGTTGCTCATCAGTAGCACCTAGGTTGTCGAAAAGGTCGAATACTTGATCCATAACCCAATCAGGACGAGCGCCTGGGCGGTCAATCTTGTTGATTACAACGATTGGCTTAAGACCGTGTGCGAATGCTTTTTGCGTTACGAAACGAGTTTGAGGCATTGGGCCATCAACTGCGTCAACGATAAGCAGAACAGAGTCAACCATAGACATGATACGCTCAACTTCACCACCGAAGTCCGCGTGTCCCGGAGTATCTACGATGTTGATGCGGTAATCATTCCAGTTGATTGCTGTGTTCTTAGCAAGAATGGTAATGCCACGCTCTTTTTCGATGTCATTCGAATCCATGACACGCTCTTCAGCTTCACCACGAGACTCAAGAGTGCCTGACTGTTGTAGCAGTTTATCAACCAAAGTCGTTTTACCGTGGTCAACGTGCGCGATGATCGCGATATTTCTTAACTTATCAATCTGTGGAGTAGACATGGATTCTCGATTCACTCATAAAAGTAGCCGTCACTTATCTCAAAAGTTTGGATAATAACCGCTAGCTTGATTTAAAAAACGGTCAATAATATACCAGATTCTAGACAAAAACCCAGAAATATGTGATCTGAACCGGGGCTTTTTTCTTTATTAGCGATTCATATCCGCTTAACTTTGATTCAGTACAGTGTTGAACAGCCCAATTCGTAGGACTCTAAAAAAGTATCACCTGCGAGTGGCGAACCAAATCTCCCGCAAAATAACAAAAGTGGATTGACAACTTAGGCAATTCATTGCTGAATGGTGCTCGCTTATGTCTCATATTGGTGCACAGACAAACAATTGCACCAATAAGGTGCGCCCGGAGATCATTTTGGTGCAAAAACCAAATTAAGCAAAACCGAAAAAAAAGTAAATCATTGAAATTAATGGAATAATTTTTTTGGCACGTTTTTGGCTATAGATAAATCAGCATCGATTAATGCACTTATAGACATTAATCAATGCTAGTTTCAACCGAATCGAGCTAATACCGAATTAATAACACTGGAGGTTATCCAAGATGTCAGTAGAAAATGTACTATCCCTGATCCAAGAGAACGAAGTTAAATTTATCGACTTACGTTTTACTGATACAAAAGGTAAAGAGCAGCATATCTCTATTCCTTCTCACCAAGTTGATGCAGACTTCTTCGAAGAAGGCAAAATGTTTGACGGCTCTTCAGTAGCTGGTTGGAAAGGCATTAACGAATCTGACATGGTAATGATGCCAGACGCAGCATCTGCTGTACTGGACCCATTCACAGAAGACGCAACACTAAACATCCGTTGTGACATCCTTGAGCCTGCAACAATGCAAGGCTACGACCGTGACCCACGCTCTATCGCTAAACGTTCTGAAGAGTACCTACGTTCTACAGGTATCGCAGACACAGTTCTAGTTGGTCCAGAGCCAGAATTCTTCCTATTTGACGACGTTAAGTTCTCAAACGACATGTCTGGTTCTTTCTTCAAGATCGATGACGTAGAAGCAGCTTGGAACACAGGTTCTGACTTCGAAGGCGGTAACAAAGGTCACCGTCCTGGCGTTAAAGGCGGTTACTTCCCAGTAGCTCCAGTAGATTCATCTCAAGACATCCGTTCAGCAATGTGTCTAGTAATGGAAGAGATGGGCCTAGTTGTTGAAGCTCACCACCATGAAGTAGCAACTGCGGGTCAAAACGAAATCGCTACTCGCTTCAACACGCTAACAGCGAAAGCTGATGAAACTCAAATCTACAAGTACGTTGTACACAACGTTGCTCACGCATTTGGTAAAACAGCGACATTCATGCCTAAGCCACTAGTTGGTGACAACGGTTCTGGTATGCACGTTCACCAATCTCTAGCAAAAGACGGCGTTAACCTGTTTGCTGGTGATAAGTACGGCGGCCTATCTGAAATGGCTCTTTACTACATCGGTGGTGTAATCAAGCACGCTCGTGCAATCAACGCGTTTGCTAACCCATCAACTAACTCGTACAAGCGTCTTGTACCTGGTTTCGAAGCACCTGTAATGCTTGCTTACTCAGCACGTAACCGTTCTGCTTCTATCCGTATCCCAGTAGTACCAAGCCCTAAAGCACGTCGTATCGAGCTACGTTTTGGTGACCCAGCAGCTAACCCATACCTATGCTACTCAGCAATGCTTATGGCTGGCCTTGACGGCATCAAGAACAAGATTCACCCAGGCGAAGCTATGGATAAAGATCTATACGACCTTCCTGCAGAAGAAGCAGCTGAAATCCCAACAGTTGCAGAATCTCTACAAGAAGCTCTAGCAGCGCTTAGCGAAGACCGTGAGTTCCTAACAGCTGGCGGCGTATTCTCTGACGATTTCATCGATTCTTACATCACTCTGAAATCTGACGACGTACAACGCGTGAACATGGCTACACACCCACTTGAGTTTGAACTGTACTACTCAGTTTAATCTCCTGTAGAGATAAGCCATTTCTTACTGCAACCTTGTAAGAATCGCTGACTAAATATTAGGCTCGCCTCGCAGGCGGGCCTTTTTTATATTCTCCCTCCCCCCGCTTCCTCGTACCATACTAGATACCAATCGTAGTAAATAACTACTCAGCCTAGCTTGTTAAAACACTCGATAACATCGTTAGGTTTTTTGATTGTAGAATAACTACTTATCGAAACTATTTTTGCCGAGCAGGGCTGCCTCGTTCTCAAGCCTTTTTCCTGCGCTATTTCTGAGCATTAACTTACTGTGATTGGCATTTAATAAAAGCCCTCAGAGGCTGTCGCGCTAAATACAATAAAACCAACGCCAAACGTGAAATCACCTAGCGGTGAAAAGAGGCTAAAGATATGAAAAACATACTGTTCCTAATCGGGTTAACAGTCGCGCTCTCGTGCTCTGCTCAAACGGTGTATACCTGGATAGATGAAGATGGCGTGCTCCACTTTAGTGATAACCCTAGCGCTCAAGATGCCGAGGCTCTTCGCCTGCCAGATGTGCAAGCTTCAGCACCCGCCCCTAAATTTGAGGCCTCAACTCCGGTTGACGCTGCTGCTTCCTCTACAACTAAAACGGCAACGCCAGCCAAAACCCAGGCAGAAACCGAAACCACAGAGCGCGAGGTTCCCACTCAATTAACCCTCACCATGCTGACTCCAGTTCATGATCAAACCATTCGCAACAACCGCGGCTTAATCCCGATTCAGATAGAGCTCAACCGAAAACTTGGTATTGGGGAGCAATTACAATTGATGCTTGATGGCCGTCGATATGGCGCCCCACAGACCCAGCCTATTTGGGAATTAAAAGGTATCGATCGAGGTACTCACACCATTGCAATTCAAGCACATAGAAGCGGCAAGCTTATTGCATCTACTAGTCCAGTCACCGTGTATTTACATCGAGCGACGCTCAAGTAGGCCAATGTGTTAAAAGAGGCCAAATAACCTCTACTTTTCACCTAATCGAAGCAGCTTTCAGCGACTCTAATGAATTATCTTTAGCTTCTGGTTGATATGCGCCATACTTGAACTTAGCCACGCACCAATTTGGTGCAGTGAGAAAAACACCAGTTCAAGGACGAAATAGTGAATCGATCAGCCAAAAGCGACAGCATAGATACACACCATCTTTCCAGCGCCATTCTCGACAATATGGTGACTTCGACATTAATGCTCGATGAGCAATTGTATGTCCGATACGCAAATCCGGCGGCTGAGCAGCTCTTTTCACAGAGCGCACGACGCATCGTTGATCATCCACTGAGCCAACTTATCCAACACGCTTCACTTGATTTGGCGCTTCTGACGCAACCGCTACAAAGTGGCCAGAGCATTACCGACAGTGACGTTACCTTCGTTGTTGATAACCGCCCACTGATGCTTGAAGTCACGGTTAGCCCAATATCTTGGCAGCGAGAGACGCTGTTATTGGTTGAGATGCGCAAGATAGACCAGCAAAGACGCCTTAGCCAAGAGCTCAACCAACATGCACAACAACAAGCGGCTAAGTTGCTGGTACGCGGGTTAGCACATGAGATCAAAAATCCACTAGGTGGCTTAAGAGGTGCGGCGCAGTTACTTGGGAAAATGCTTCCTGATCAGTCTCTTAATGAATATACGCAGATCATTATTGAGCAAGCCGACCGCTTAAGAGCATTAGTCGACCGCCTGCTTGGCCCACAGAAGCCGGGGACTAAATCAGAAGAGAACCTTCACCAGATACTTGAGAAAGTCAGGCAGCTCGTAGAGCTCGAGTCGGGTTCAACGCTCGCCATCGAAAGGGATTACGACCCGAGCCTACCGGACATCTTGATGGATTCGGCACAGGTTGAACAAGCGATGCTCAATATCGTGAGCAATGCAGCGCAGATTCTAAAGACTCAAGATTCTGGCAAAATCACCATTCGCACCAGAACGGTGCATCAAGCAAATATTCACGGGCAGCGACACAAACTCGCAGCTCGTATTGAGATCAGCGATAACGGTCCGGGCATCCCCGATGATTTAAAAGACACGCTGTTTTACCCAATGGTCAGCGGACGAGAAGGTGGAACAGGGCTGGGGCTATCGATTTCTCAAAACCTGATCGATCAACACAATGGGAAAATTGATGTTGAGAGCTGGCCGGGCAACACCACATTCACGATTTATCTACCGATTTAGGTCATAAGAACCTCGCTATTGGACAGCGAGATGAAAGGCTTAGCTCGGTAACACAAAGATTAAGACATCATAAAAACAACAATGATTATCACAATAGATTTGGCTGTAAAGGAATTGAATTATGAGTAAGGGATACGTTTGGGTCGTCGATGACGACAGCTCTATCCGCTGGGTAGTAGAGAAAACACTTTCATCTGCGGATATTAAGTGTGAAACATTTGCTGATGCTGAGAGCGTGTTGCTTGCGCTTGAGCGCGAGACACCGGACGTATTGGTGTCTGACATTCGCATGCCCGGCATTGACGGGATTGAGCTGTTGCATCAGGTTCATCAACGCTCTCCCGACCTGCCCGTGATCATTATGACCGCGCACTCAGACCTTGATGCGGCGGTGAATGCTTATCAAAAAGGCGCCTTTGAATATCTTCCAAAGCCGTTCGATATTGATGAAACACTGACTCTAGTCGAACGAGCGATCGCGCACAGCCAAGAGCAGAAACGCGAACAAGCCAGTGAGGTCGCTGAAGACACCAACGCGCCAGAAATCATCGGTGAAGCACCGGCAATGCAGGAGGTTTTCCGAGCGATTGGCCGTTTGTCTCGCTCATCCATATCCGTGCTGATCAATGGTGAATCGGGTACCGGTAAAGAATTGGTCGCTCACGCTCTGCATCGTCACAGCCCAAGAGCTAAGAAGCCCTTCATTGCCTTGAACATGGCAGCAATCCCCAAAGATCTGATCGAGTCTGAACTGTTTGGCCACGAAAAAGGTGCCTTTACCGGTGCTAACAGCGTTCGCCAAGGACGCTTTGAACAAGCCAACGGCGGCACCCTATTTCTGGATGAGATCGGTGACATGCCACTCGATATCCAAACTCGCTTGTTGCGTGTACTTTCTGATGGTCAGTTCTATCGTGTCGGCGGTCACTCTGCAGTTAAGGTAGACGTTCGTATCGTTGCCGCAACCCACCAAGATCTTGAGCGCTTAGTGCATGAAGGCGACTTCCGTGAAGACCTTTTCCACCGACTCAACGTTATCCGAATCCATATCCCGGCACTTCGCGAACGTAAACAAGACATTGAAAAGCTGACTCATCACTTCCTAGCATCCGCCGCCGAAGAGCTCGGTGTTGAAGTGAAGACACTGCATCCTGAGACCATTTTGAAGCTCAACCAGCTCAATTGGCCTGGTAACGTACGTCAGCTTGAGAATATTTGTCGTTGGTTAACGGTGATGGCTAGCGGCAGCGAGATACTGCCTTCCGATCTACCACCGGAATTGTTGGAAGAAAAAGTCGTGACCACTTCAGGTTCTGGGGATAACTGGCAGCAACTGCTCGCTAATTGGGCAAAGTGTGCGCTTGATTCAGGAGAAAAAGAGCTGCTAACTTATGCTCTGCCAGAATTTGAACGTATACTGCTAGAAGCTGCACTCCACCACACTAATGGTCATAAACAGGATGCAGCTAAGGTTTTGGGATGGGGAAGAAACACCCTAACTCGTAAACTCAAAGAACTGTACTAGACCTTATATGATTCTCGATGCAGCTACTTTTTAACCAAAAAAGTGTCGCTTGGTTTGAATAGTGTCGGTACAATTACAGTACACTATTCACCAAAGTTGTAGCTAAAGATGTCTTTGAAAACACAAATTACTTTGAGAACCGCAGTGGTTCTGCCATTCGTGATGATTTTTCTGTTCACTATGGGTGTAATGGTTTTCACTCAAAAGCTAAGCTACAAAGAGATGGTGAGTGATGTTAGTGCACGCCAGCTGACATCACTGACTGACAATGTTCATCAAAGCCTGTCTAATTTTTTAGAAAAGCCATTTCACGCCAACCTCTCGCTCAGCCATAACATCGGCTACCACCATCTTTATCAAGCAGGCAATCTTAGTAAGGTCCAAGACTATATTTTTTATACGTTTTCAGACCATTACACTGCTGTACCTCAACTCGATGCGATCGGCTTTGGTTCTGAAGATGGTAACTACGTCGGTTTCCGCAAAGAAGCCAACAAAGGCTACACCTTGATGGTGCAAGACGAACGCACCAATGATCAGCTGGTCATTTACCGTGGCAGCAAAATTAGTGAAGACATTCGATCGGTGATTTCAGGTTACGATCCTAGAATCCGTCCTTGGTACACACCCATTGCGACACAGAAAAAACCGTTATGGTCACCAATTTATGCCAATGCTGACGAACGTCAAGAAATCACCTTATCTGCTCTAGCGCCTATCTATGATGATAATGAATTCAAAGCCGTCGTAGTCAGCGACATCAAAATCAATACCTTCAATGCGTTTCTCAGAAAGCTCAAAGATAGAACGGATGCCTCTGTTTACATCATCGATAAGCAGCAACGCTTGGTCGCGCACTCAGGCGGAGGCAGTGTCGTTTCATGGGGCACAGGACAAACCAACAAAGGGCAACGCAAACTAGCAACAGAGAGTGCTAATCCAGTCATACGTGAGAGTGCTAGCTACGTAGAGCAATTCCACCTAATCGAGAATTTGGGCGAGCAGCGCTTTAGTTTTCGCCTAGACAACGAACGATACTTCAACCAGATCACCCCTTATGAAGATGAGCACGGCATCACTTGGTTTATTGGTATGTCGATCCCTGAAAGCAACCTACTCGGTGAATTACCTGAAAACCAAAGAAACAGTTGGTTGCTCGGGCTAGCGCTGAGTTGCATTGGTGTCATTGCTGGGTTAATTGCCTTTAATCGCGTAACCCAACCCATCACTTCAACAGCGGATGCGGCAAAGCGTCTTGCTAAAGGCGATTGGGACACGAGCATGCCAAAGACAGGGTATATCTATGAAACCAGCATGTTGGTGGCGTCATTCAATGAAATGGCCAACAACTTAAAGGCTTCCTTTCAAGCATTACAGTCTCAGCTTACCTATGACTCATTAACCAAGCTATACAGCCGCGAAGGCTTTATCGACGCTGCCAAGAAAAACCCTGCAAACGAAAAAGGCACACTTTATTTAGTGGGTATTGATCGCTTCCGAGACATCAATGACAGCCTTGGTCATTACAATGGTGACCAATTGCTTATCATTGCGGCCGCTCGTTTAAGAGGCACATTGCCATCCGAGTACCTATTAGCTCGCACTGGCGGTGATGAATTCGCCATTTACGCCCCGAACGTCATCCAAAGCGAGGAAGCTCAACTGCTGACGAATCGCTTGCTTCAAACCTTTGCTTCCCCATTTTCAATGGAATCAGAAAGTGTCGTCATTAAGGTATCGATGGGAGTCGTCGGTGTATCTAACGTCCACGACATTGCGCTATTGCTGCGTAGTAGTAGCATTGCTTTGAGCAACGCAAAACAGGACAAAGCTAGTGTCAGCATTTACAGCCCTGAGATGGGTAAAGCATCAAGACATCGCACTAAGATGCTGGCGCGGATGAACCGAGCGATTGAACTTCAACAGTTCGAACCCTTCTATCAACCTATTATTGATCTAGAATCTGGCTCGACCATAGGAGCAGAAGCTTTAGCTCGCTGGATAACGGATGAAGGGGTGATCTCGCCACTCGAGTTCATTCCTCTCGCGGAAGAGAGCGGGCTCATTGACGATATCGGCAAGCAAATTCTACATAAGTCGTGTCGAGATACTGCCATCGCGATTGAATCAGGAAAGTGGAGCAAGGACTTCTCTATTCACGTTAACCTGTCGGTCGATCAACTGAGTGAAAGTGGCTTTGTGGAACAAGTAAAAGGCACGTTGCGAGACACAAATCTGCCAGCAAGCAACCTGACACTAGAGATCACCGAATCACGCATCGTCGACAACGACCCGACCATCATCGATAACATGCTGACTCTAAAAGCACTAGGGATATCAATTGCGATTGATGACTTTGGTACCGGCTATTCGTCACTGGCTTACTTACACAAACTGCCATTCGACTGCCTTAAGATCGACCGCAGCTTTGTCAGCAAACTTGATAAAGAGAACCTAGATAGCTCCATCGTCGCGGCCATCGTTAACATCACTAAGGGCTTCAAAGTAAGCTTGGTGGCAGAGGGCGTTGAAACACAGCAACAGGCTGAACTTCTCAAGCAGCTGCAGTGCCCGCTTGCTCAAGGCTTCTTATACAGTCGCCCAGTTCCGTTTGACCAATGGCCTACCGACCTCATCAACTCCAAGCAAAGTGCCAAGGTCAAACAAAATACCACTGAGAGTCTCACCTAAACCAGGCAGAAATCGAATGAGTCAGATACAAAAATGCCAGCATGATGCTGGCATTTTTTATTGTTCTATTCTCTATCGAGCGATTAGATAACGCGAGAGAATTGCTGTTGGCGAGCCTTGGCACGTAGGTATTTATCAAAACACATACAGATGTTACGGATCAGCAAGCGGCCACGTAGAGTAACGCGGATTTCTTTGTCATCGACTTCAACCAAATCATCGTTGATGAAGGTTTGTAGAAGCTCTAAATCTTCTTTGAAGTAGCGATTAAAGTTAACCGAGAACTCAGATTCGATCATTGTTTTATCAAGCTTGAAGTTACAAATCAGCTGCTTGATCACTTCACGACGTAGAAGGTCGTCACTGTCTAGAGCAACACCTTTCCAAAGTGCATGACGCAGGTCATTCACCTGAGCGTAGTACTTCTTCAGCTCTTTCTGATTTTGTGCGTAAGCATCACCAACCATAGAAATCGCAGAAACACCGAAACCAATTAAGTCAGCTTCACCTTGGGTGGTGTAGCCTTGGAAGTTACGATGCAGAATACCTTCACGCTGTGCTACGGCTAGCTCATCTTCAGGTAGTGCGAAGTGATCCATACCAATGAACTGGTAACCCGCTCCCGTTAGCGTCTCGATGGTATCTTGCAAGATAGCCATTTTCTCTTTCGCTTCAGGTAGATCTTCGTCTTTAATCTTACGCTGCGCCGCAAACAGCTGAGGCATGTGTGCGTAGTTAAATACCGATAAACGGCCCGGCTTCATTTCTAACACTTGCTTCAATGTTTCAGCGAACAAAGCTTGAGTCTGCTTTGGTAGGCCGTAGATCAAATCCAGGTTAGTTGAACGGAAGCCTAGCTCTTTCGCTCGTTTAACCATCGCAATGATGAACTCTTCATCTTGCTCACGGTTAACCAGTTTCTGCACTTCTTTATTGAAGTCTTGCACGCCAATGCTCAGGCGGTTGAAGCCTTCGTTACGCAGGTGGTCAAGTACGTCTAGCTCAATCTCACGCGGGTCAACTTCAATACTGATTTCAGCGTCAGCGGTGAAGTTAAACTCTTCACGCAAAATACTCATCAAACGAGTGATTTGTGTTTTGGTCAAGAACGTTGGCGTACCACCACCGAAGTGCAATTGCGTCACTTCACGGCCATTCAATAAAGAGGCGCGTTGGCGGATTTCATGTTCAATCACATCAAGGTACTCATCCGCTTTATGCGAGTGACGAGTAATGACTTTATTACAACCACAGTAGTAACAAAGCTTGTGGCAGAACGGGATATGCACGTAAAGAGAGAGTGGACGCTCAGGGTACTGAGTACACGCCATGTCGTAATCAGCGACGGTAAACGCTTCATGAAACTCCAACGCTGTTGGATATGAAGTGTAACGAGGTCCCGAATAGTTGTACTTGTTTAAGATCTCTTGATCCCAAACGATTTGCTGATTCGTTGTTACTGGCTTGCTCGACATAGCGGTAATTCCAATTTAGATCCGCGAGAACCTAAGGTCTCTCAAATCATTTTACATACATTAAAATATAGACGGGTTATTTTGCCACACGACCAGTAAGGTCGTTCCAAGACAAAATCAATTTTTCAGACAAAAACTCAGAACTGCTAGCTTGATCACTAACAAAGCGTCGGGATTAACGAGACGCAAAAGGTAAGAAGGCTCATTTAACATTGTCTATTAAAAGATAAGGCGACTTAAAAACAAGATGCATTTAAGATGAAAAGTCTTAAATGCATAGGTATTAAAAGCAGCGCGTCTAAAAACGGAATGTTAAACAAGCCTCTATTTTAAATAGTCTTAGCGACTAGATCATCTGAATGTTGATTTGGTTGTTGAGAGGTTTAACCTTTTCTTGCAACCTTTTCAGATCTTCAATGACCGCATCATTCAAGCGAGTCTCTGCCTTATGGCGCGTGAGATTCTGCTGCATGCGCTCTTTCTTCGTCAGTTCCTGTCTTGCCTCTCCGCGAGCCATATCTTTTACGATATGGTACAGCTCAGAAAGAGCAGGATACTCAGAATCAAAATCGACACGCTCATCACCCTGAACATTATCCATAATGATACACACTCGGATACTGATCTCAGGTAAGTCACATTGCCCTTGAATGCCCGCTAAGCACAAAGTATTTACGTTTTCGTAAATCGTCGCGTTGCGTTTTTCAATGGCTAGTGCTTGATGCTGCTTTTGCAACTCCGTCTGCTTCTTCACTTGAAGTAGAAGGTAACCTGCGTAAGAGCCCAAGCCGAGAATGATAATTCCACCAGCAATTGCTAATAAGGTTACGTTCACTGGCTATTAACCTTTAAAGCTGTCTAAATCGAAATCTTCGAATTGAGATAGCAAGTCTTCGTCAGAGCTCGCTTTCTTCTTAGAGGCAACCGGTGCTTCTTCGAAGATCTCTTCTTCATCGTCTTCTGGCTCTAGTAGACCTAAGCGTCCCATTAGGTGTTCGATACGATCAAGTTTCTCATCAACAAACTTCTGTAGACCAGCACCTAGGTTTTCACCATTTTCGATACGATCTAGGAGTGTGTTCAGTTGAGCGTCATTCTCAAGCATCTCTAACTCTTGTTCGTTAGATAGCTTGCGCTCTTGTTTAGTCGTCTTCTTCGCTGGTTCAACGATCAGCGGAATTTTTTTCTTGCTGCCTAAACGTGGATCACGAGCTTGTGCAGCTTTACGCTGTTTTGCTTCGCTACCATCTGAGTGACGGCTGCCAGACTTAAGGCCTTTACGCTTTTTAACACGCTTACGTTCACGACCTTCAACATCAGATTCACTACGGTTACGAGTAACCATAGGCTCCGGAGCGCCAAGTGCTCCCGGCTTTCTTGATTTCTTACTACGACCCATTACTGCACTTTCCTCAGTAAAATTACATCATTTCCAAAAAATTCTAGTTCGAGCTTATCCCGCTCTGCCAAAAACTGGAATGTTTGACGACTAAAGAAGACGACATGTGTCGGGTCATTCTTGTAGTGCCAACCAGCAAACGCGTCTACGTCTATTACTAGTTTAGTCATAAGACCAATCCAGCCCTTGGGTTTAACTAAATTCAACCATTGCTGCCACACTTTGTCTGGGTGATAAAGATGCTCTATCACCTCCGTGGCAGTCATAAAGTCATACGTTTTTTCCAACACAGAGGGTTCTGGGTGGTAATAGATATCGTACAACTCCATGGTGTGTCCGGCTTCTTCTAACATAATAGATAGCGTAGGGCCTGGGCCACAACCAAAATCCAACCCGTGTGAGTTAGATGAAATTTTGTCTGTTAGTGGATCCGCGATGCGAGATAAAAAGCGGCGATAGCCTGCATCACTAGGATCGTTCTCATGGAGATCATAGTGTGCTTTTTCTTCTTTTGCTTCTAACCTTTGTTCAGGTTTAACAAATACCAGTTCACATTGCTGACACTGCAGATAGGCTCTGCGTTTGTCTTCAAAATAGTGATTCACGCCTTGGTGATGGCATAAGGGACAAGTATACATAGCACATCCTTAAACAGGGATGCGAAACATACCAGAAACTGAGTTTATAGTGGAGAGGTATTGGGTGTTTTTTCATCAAATCAATAAAAAAAGCGATAGGAAAACCTATCGCTCTCTAAATCTGCCTATATCGGCCAAAATTTGCATACTCAACTTGGTACACAAATCTCCATTTGTTATTGGTGCTTTCCATGCCAAATTTGTTTGTTGTTCATCGTCCTGATGAGTTTTGGCTATCCTTTTCTAACACCTTGTTGCTGGGCTGTCCTAGCCTGATCCATTTCTGTCTATACCGTTAGACTAGATGATCATCCATATCTAAGTCAGCTCCTAGCTGATGGCGGTTACTTTACCGTGTTACAAAAAGACTACAAGAGTGCGACTTCACACTTTTGTACACAAATCGATCACACATTGATAAATCAGACATAAACACAAAACGCATTAATAAAACCAATACAAAAGAAAACGCCCCGACCATTACTGATCGGGGCGTCTCTTCAATCTCGCTCGAACGTACATTCCTTTACTCTGGCTAAGAGCAAGAAACCGACAAATTAGTGTAAACCACCAACGTACTTCGATAAGGTATCAATATCAGCGTCTGTTAACTTTTTAGCTACATCACGCATCATCGCATTCATGTCGTTATTACGGTCACCATCGCGGAATTTTTCAAGTTGAGCCTTGATGTAATCTGCGTGCTGACCTGAAATCTTAGGGAAACCAGAAAGTTCGGTACCATTACCACGAGGGCCATGACAAGCAATACACGCCGTTACGCCGCGTTCTGCGTTACCCGCTGTGTAAAGAACCTTACCTTCATCTACTACATTTTCAGGAGTAGAGTTACTAGAGATAGGTAGAGAGGCGTAGTATGCCGCTAGGTCAGCCATATCTTCTTCAGATAAAGGCATCGCCATTGCACCCATTACAGGTTCGTAACGACCTTGCTTACCACCACTTGTCATACCTAGCTTAAGCTCTTTTAACTGCTTCTCTAGATACTTCTCATGTTGACCAGCCAGCTTAGGGTACTGAGTGATCAGGCTGTTGCCGTCAGCACCGTGGCAGGCAACACATGTTTGTGATTTGGCTTTACCAGCTTCAATACTACCTTGAGCCCATACTGAGCAGCTGGCTAAAAGACTCAAAATTAGCGCTAATTTCTTCATGACATTCCATTATAATTATCAAGCTTCCAGTACCACTCTATGTTGCCACTCATGGTACAATAGGCGACCTTATGCCGAGCACGGTTATTTTACACAAATTCACAAAAAAGTAATCAATCGACTACACAAAGTCGAGATGGAGTTAACAGTGAGCGTAAAAATTCATTATCAAAACACGCATTTCATTACCAGTGCACCTGATATTCGTCATTTACCAGAAGACGAAGGGATCGAAATTGCGTTTGCAGGACGCTCCAATGCTGGTAAATCTAGCGCGCTAAATCGCGTTACAAACCAAAAAAGCTTGGCGAAAACCAGTAAAACACCCGGTCGAACTCAGCTAATCAACCTATTTAAGGTAACGGACGGTTGTCATATCGTCGATTTACCTGGATATGGCTTTGCTCAAGTACCACTTGAGATGAAGAAAAAATGGCAGAAGTCGCTAGGTGAATACCTACAACGACGTGAAAGCCTGAAAGGTTTAGTGGTATTGATGGATATCCGTCACCCAATGAAAGACCTTGACCAACAAATGATCTACTGGGCTATCGATAGCCGCATCCCAGTACAGGTTTTGTTAACAAAAGCAGACAAACTGAAAAGTGGTGCGCGTAAAGCACAGCTACTGAAAATCCGTAACGATGCAAAATCTTTCGGTGGTGATGTTGCGGTTGATGTCTTCTCTTCAATGAAGGGCATCGGCGTTGACCAACTGCGTGCCAAGATGGATGAGTGGTTTGCGCCTGCGCTTCTTGCTGATCAAATCATTGATGAGTTAGCAGACGAAGAGCACAACGACTCAGAGTAGTTCCTCTACTTATCGCTATAGGTTAGAGCACTTACAACACGTGATTTAGCCTTATCAATGCCCCTCCTTATATAGGTGGGGTATTTTTTTGCCCAAAAATGAGTGAGTTAAGCCTAAGTTTTTAGTGTTAAAAATCGGATTTAGCCACTAAAACCAATAGAAGTGAACCATACTAAAAGACACATCTAAATAATCAGAACAATGAGAAAGGAATACTCATGTGGAAAACACCATTGGCCATCATTGCACTTATGTTGGTCTCACTGACAGGGTTTGCCTCTGAAGCAGAACAAGAACAAGCCCCACTGATCAATGTCGATATGACCTTAGACCTCGATGGCATGGAAAAGTACGCCCAAGATGCGAGTGAGTCTCTTGAGGTGATATCGCAATCTTTGCAGGCGATAGTCAACAACCCCAACCTAAGCGACGACCAGCAACAAGCCCTCAATCAAACCGTTGAAAGTATCAATAAGCTTGCGAGCTCCACCAAGACATCACTCAATCAACTGCCACAAGCCTTAGACCAATCTCGACTCGCCTTTAAACAAACCAGTCAAATGCTGTTGGATGACATTCAGACCAAGATCATCATTGCGCTGGCGGCCGTTATCGCCGTCATTATTATCGCTTTGACCGCTATCTATCTGCTTATCCTGAAACCCATGCAGCAAACCTTGGTAAAAGCGACCAACAATATCTCTTCGATGGCACAATCCATCCAGATCACCGCCGAAGCACTGAAATACAGCACCGAGAAACAACAGAAAATCATGGATTACATTGAGCATTCACCGACTCAATACACTGATAAATAAGGCGTGATCCATCAATCCTTTATCGATAACTTGTAAAATAAAAGTTATTTCAAGTGATAAAACAATCGACTTAGAGACGGATTTAAATTACCAAAAGCTGATCGAATTTCAGATCTAAGGCAAATCAGGGGTTTATCACTGTGCTTGAGAAAGTGTAATAAAAGGCACTAAAAATGAGAGGTTTTACGGGGGAATGATAGGTTGGAAATATTTTTCTTTCGCACAAGAAAAAACGCCCCAGTCAAATACTGACTGGGGCGGCTGAATCAGCCTAATCCAATAACGTGAAACAAAAGGTCTGAAAGATAGAACATCTTACCTCTGTACCCTACGAGATTTAATGTACAACAATTGCTCAGAAATGAAAACAACTTTTGTAGTTTTTTTTCATGAATGTTTTATTAAAACACCTAAATTCTTATTACGACTTAACTTTATTTGAGACAAAAAAAAGCCAGTGTTTGTGCACTGGCTCATACTAATTTGCTTATTAAGGTCAAAAACTGATTAGTGGGCTTGATCCCAGTTGTCACCGTGGCCAGCTTCCGCGACAAGCGGCACTTCTAGCTCTGCAGCGGATTCCATCAATTCTTGTACTTTACTTTCAATTTCGGCTAAAGATGACTCTTCCACTTCAAACACCAATTCATCGTGTACCTGCATAAGCAGTTTTACACGACCATCGCCTTCCGCTTGAATCCACTCATCCACCAACAACATCGCTTTCTTAATGATGTCCGCTGCTGTGCCTTGCATTGGCGCATTGATCGCCGCGCGTTCAGCAGCTTTACGACGCATGCCATTACGAGATTGAATCTCAGGAAGGTGCAGTCGACGACCGTAAATGGTTTCCACGAAGCCTTGCTCTGAAGCAGCACTGCGCGTGTCTTCCATATACTGCATTACGCCAGGGTAACGCTCGAAGTAAGTGTCCATGTAGTGCTGTGCTTCGCCACGAGGAATACCCAGTTGCTTAGCCAAGCCAAAGGCACTCATACCGTAGATAAGACCGAAGTTAACGGCTTTAGCACGACGACGTTGTTCTGTGGTCACACTCTCAATATCAACACCAATGATCTCAGCAGCCGTTGCCGCGTGGATATCTTTGCCTTGTTGGAATGCTTCCAGAAGCGCTTTATCACCCGAAAGATGCGCCATGATACGCAATTCAATTTGAGAGTAATCGACCGCTAGAATCTTCCAACCATGTTGTGCAACGAATGCTTGGCGGATACGACGGCCTTCTTCATTACGAATTGGGATGTTCTGCAGGTTTGGATCTGTTGAAGACAATCGACCCGTTGCTGTCACCGCTTGGTGATAAGACGTATGAACACGACCCGTTTCAGCGTTGATCATCTTCGGTAGTTTATCTGTGTAGGTCGACTTTAGTTTCGCAAGGCCACGATACTCAATGATCAGCTTAGGTAGCGGGTAATCAAGAGCCAACTCTTGCAGCACTTCTTCGTTGGTTGAAGGTGCACCTGATGGCGTTTTCTTGATAACAGGCAGACCCATTTTCTCAAACAGGATCGTTTGCAGCTGTTTTGGCGAGTTCATGTTGAACTCTTGCTCTGCAATCTCGTAGGCTTTCTGTTCTAGCTCATCCAATCGAACCGCAATCTCTTGCGATTGAGCGCCTAGCAGCATGTCATCGATGAATACGCCAGTGCGTTCAATGCGAGACATAACAGGGATCAGTGGTACTTCGATTTCTTCATAGATGGCTTTTAGCTTTTCATCTTGCTCAATGTTTTCCATCAAACGGCTATGAAGACGTAAAGTCACGTCAGCATCTTCTGCTGCGTATGGAGACGCTTCACCCAGCTCAATCTGGTTGAAAGTAAGCTGCTTCTTACCTTTACCTGCGATTTGCTCAAATGAGATGCAGCTGTGCTGAAGGAAACGCAGCGCTAGGCTATCCATATCATGCTTGCCGCCAACGCTATTAAAAACATAAGACGCTAGCATGGTGTCGTGCTTGATGCCTTTCATCTCGATACCGTAGCGCGCTAAAACGCTCATATCGTACTTCAGGTTTTGACCGACTTTAGCCTGTGCGTCATCTTCAAGAATCGGCTTAAGCTGTTCAAGTACCCAATCACGGTCGAGTTGTTGAGGTGCATCTAGGTAATCATGGGCAACCGGTACGTAAGCGGCAACGCCTTCTTCGGTTGCGAATGATAGACCAACAAGGTTAGCCACCATGTAGTCCAAGCTGTCTGTTTCAGTATCAAAGGCAAACACCTCTGACGCTTTCAGTTTCTCTAGCCACGCATTAAAAGAGGCTTCATCTAAGATGGTTTCGTAGTTGCTGCGATCAATCGTCACTGCAGAGGTGTTCATTTCTACGGTAGAAGTGGTTGATGCCGTGCTGCTACGTACAGCACCCGACTTTTCATCCGCCTCAACCACACCGCTGCCGCCTTCCAGTAGCTCGTTCAACCAAGATTTGAAGACCAGTTGACCGTATAGCTTAATCAGCTCATCCGTATTTGGTTGTGCTTTTACAAGCGACTCAGGTGTCTCTTCTAACTCGACGTCCAGTTTGATCGTTGCAAGCTGGTAAGACATCTCAGCGTTGTCTTTATTATCAATCAGCTTCTTAGCCATGGTTTTTGAACCACGGAAGCCAAGAGCGGCAATATCATCCAGGTTTTGATACAGCTTTTCGATGCTACCAATGCCTTGTAGTAGAGCAGTTGCTGTTTTGTCACCAACACCTGGAACGCCAGGAATGTTATCCACTTTATCGCCCATCAGTGCAAGGTAGTCGATAATCAGCTCAGGTGGGATGCCAAACTTCTCTATCACGCCTTCGCGATCCATAACCACGTTGGTCATGGTGTTGATCAAAGTAACGTTGTCATCAACCAGCTGCGCCATATCTTTATCGCCAGTACTGATCAAAACCGGCATGCCCGCTTTAGATGCTTGAGAAGCTAGCGTACCAATCACATCATCCGCTTCAACGCCTGGGATCGAGATAAGTGGTAGACCCATTGCGCGAATCACGTTGTGCAAAGGTTCGATCTGACAACGTAGATCATCCGGCATAGGTGGACGATTAGCCTTGTACTCTGGGTACATGTCATCACGGAACGTCTTTCCTTTTGCATCAAAAATAACCGCAATACGATCAGAAGCAAATTGACGCATCATGCTGCGCAGCATGTTAACTACACCGTAAACCGCGTTAGTCGGGATATCACCATTGCTCATGGTGCCAGGGTAAGCATGAAACGCGCGATATAGGTAAGAAGAGCCATCGATCAGAATCAATGGATTATCAGGAATACGAGCCATAATGTTTGTGTATCCAGTAAGTACAGAAATTATCTGTTAAGAATGCCACGTCTGTTGGTTGGATTCCACGTTGTCGATCTGTATCCGTTCACTCGGTTGTGTTCGTTATAATCGATTTGTTGTTATTTTTTGTTCTTAGACGCAAGCGTTCTGTGGATAACTCTGTTTATATTATTTATCCACCCTGTTGAGAACTACGGTGAACAACTCAAAAAACACCAATAAACAACTGAAAATAAAGAATAATTTTACAGATCGAACAGATGATCAACGATCTTTTCTCGATCTTGCATTGTGGAAAAGAATGCTGATGGCGTTTTATTCATAAAAATACGTGCCACTAAATATGCATCTTGTTGAAATGGTAGGTATAAAAAAAAGCGACACCCGAAGATGTCGCCTAGCAAAAACCGGTAAAGCCATTCAAATTGAATACCACAGCTTTACCTAAAAGCTATAAATTACACTGGAAGCAATGTGAGCAATGTCGTGTCAAAAAGAACTTAGTACAAGTTCGCGAGAATTCTGTTGGGTAACCAAGTAGATACTTGAGTACTTAACATCCTTGTGAACATTTCCTCATTCCCTAAGACGAAGTTAATAATAATGATTCTCATTTAATAGTCAACAATTAAATGATAATAAATCTCATTTGATTTATAAACCGTTAACAGCAGTGCTTAAATTTGCTTCAAAAAATGGATTCTATGGTCATTAATGTCTTCTTTTTCTTCAAATCTTTCGATTAGGTAACCGTTTCTCAATAACAGGCGCAACATTGCAGGGAACTGGTTACGAGACTTAACCTTTAACTGTCTGTAGCCCTGCTCTTTCGCCCACTGTTCCTGAACGTCTAATTGCGCCTGTGCAACGCCTTTGTTCCTCGCGAGCGGTGACACGCCACCAAACCAGCTGTAAAAAGTATCTTGATCCAATTCATAGCCGATCTTAAAGCCAAGCAACACGCCAGCTTCTTCAGCCACTAAGATAAGGCTCTTTTTCCCTGCCAGCCGCTCTGACAGAGAAGCGACACTCTCTTTTTTAGCGAACTCAGAGATCTGCTCGACCACAGACACCACTTCTTCTAAAGAACCTTCACGTACGACAACTGACATCTTATTCATCCTTATAAACGAAAGAGCTGGCACAATGGCCAACCCTTTACTGATCACTTAAGTGAGATCTACACGGTTACTTTTCTTTTAAATGCTCAGCAGCTTGTGCGTTATCTTCAGCAAGCCACTCTGCGACATCTTTAGCGAAGTAAGTAAGAATGCCATCAGCGCCAGCACGCTTAAAGCACAACAGTGATTCCATGACGGTTTCGCGCTCTTTCAGCCAGCCGTTTTGAATCGCCGCTTTGTGCATCGCGTATTCACCAGATACTTGGTAAGCAAACGTAGGCGCTTGCAGTTCGTGCTTAACACGACGAACAATATCAAGGTAAGGCATGCCTGGTTTCACCATCACCATGTCCGCACCTTCATTAAGATCCATCGCGACTTCATGAATCGCTTCATCGCTGTTGGCTGGATCCATCTGGTAGTTCTTCTTGTTACCACCTTTCAGGTTCGAAGCACTGCCAACTGCATCACGGAATGGGCCGTAGTAGCACGATGCATATTTTGCAGAGTACGCCATAATCTGAGTATGAATATGGCCCGCTTCTTCTAACGCTTCACGGATCTTACCAATGCGACCATCCATCATATCCGATGGGGCAACTACGTCAGCACCCGCTTCAGCGTGTGATAATGCTTGCTTGATCAAGACTTCAGTCGTCTCGTCATTCATCACGTAACCATCTTCATCGATGATGCCGTCTTGGCCGTGAGTGGTGAACGGGTCTAGTGCTACGTCAGTAATAACGCCAATGTTTGGCACATGCTCTTTTAGTAAACGTACAGCGCGCTGCACCAAACCTTCTGAGTTATGAGCTTCAGCTGCGCATAAACTTTTAGCATCTTGGTTCACGACTGGAAATAGAGCAATCGCAGGAACACCCAGCTTTGACAGGTAATCTGCTTCCTCAAGCATGTAGTCGATCGACAAGCGTTCAACACCTGGCATTGACTCGACAGGCTCGCGGCGGTCTTTACCCATCAGGATAAACATTGGGTAGATTAGATCATCCACAGACAATTGATTTTCTGCCATTAGGCGACGGCTAAAGTCGTGCTTACGCATACGGCGCATACGGCGACCTGGGAATTGACCTTGAATTGAAACAGACACTAGATTCTCCTTGCCTAGTCTAAGCACCGAAATACTTAGATATGAAAAGTGCTAAATACAGGCAAAAGCATATCACTGATGGCTCAGGACGCTAGCAGTAAAATATGAAACCCACTCAAAAATAGGGATAAGTGGCAAAAAATGACCTTCTCCTCACACTGCCGTATACTCATGACAACTCAGTAAAGACCGCTTTCAGGACAAAACAATGATCGACACCCATGCTCATATTTACGCTAGTGAATTCGATGAAGACCGCGAACAAGTTGTGCAGCGCGCACTGGCTCAAGGGATTGATACCATTCTATTGCCGAACATCGATTTAGAATCTATCGAACCAATGTTAGCAACGGAAGCGCAGTTTCCTGATGTGTGCCGTTCAATGATGGGCTTACACCCTTGTCATGTGGATGCGAATATCGAGCAAACCCTCAAAACCATTCGAGCTTGGTTTGATAAGCATGACTTTATCGCCGTGGGTGAGATTGGTATCGACTTGTACTGGGATAAAACCTTCAAGGCTGAACAAGAGATGGCGTTTGTGACTCAACTGCAGTGGGCAAAAGAGCTTGATCTACCTGTGGTGATCCACACTCGTGATTCCATTGAAGAGACACTTGCCCTACTTCGTAAAGAACAAGATGGCAGCTTACGCGGGGTATTCCACTGCTTTGGTAGCAGCTTAGAGGAAGCTCAAGCGATCAACGAGCTAGGCTTTCATTTAGGTTTAGGCGGCGTTTCGACCTTTAAGAACTCTGGGATGGACAAGGTGATCCCACATCTCGATATGGATTACGTCATTCTAGAGACAGATTGCCCATACTTGGCACCAACACCGAATCGCGGTAAACGCAATGAACCAGCCTACACAGAATTAGTAGCAAAACGCATCGCCGAATTACGCGGAATTACCCTTGAAGAAGTCGAAAACATAACCACCAAAAATGCTAAGGCATTGTTTAATTTATGACAAATCTATTAATAAGTAATTATTACGGATTTTTCCTGAATTTATTTGAGAAAGCTAAGTGACATGTATAGTATCAACCACCTGCATATTGAGGTAGTTGATTATGTGTGACCATTCACAACACTTACAACGTCAACATCGAACCCTATGGCATAAAATTTTGGGCATCAAAGAGCTCTATATATGTCAGAACTGTGGCTATCAGTTAAAAATTCGATAAACAGACATAATAAAAAAGCGGCCCTAGGCCGCTTTTTTATTATGTGATTTTTACTGAAGCATTCCGAATCAAGATTCAGCTTCTTCCTCTTCATCCGCATCTGGCTTACGCGTATAAAAGCGTGCGAAAAACAGACCAATCTCAAACAGAATACACATTGGAATCGCCAACAGTGTTTGCGAGATCATATCTGGTGGTGTCAGCATCATACCGATGATGAAAGCACCCACCACAATGTAAGGACGCTTTTCAGACAGAGATTGAGGCGTTGTTGCCCCCGTCCAACACAACAAGATAATCGCAACAGGCACTTCAAAGGCAATACCAAAAGCAAAGAACAGCGCGAGTACAAAATCAAGATAGCTCGAGATGTCGGTTGCGAACTCTACTCCCCCTAATGATATGGCCGTAAAAAAGCCAAATACCAACGGGAATACAATAAAGTAAGCGAACGCCACACCACAGTAAAACAGCAATGAACTTGAAGCCAATAGCGGCATGATCAAGCGTTTTTCATGCTTGTATAAACCCGGAGCAACAAAAGCCCACACCTGATACAAAATAAACGGAACCGCGAGGAATATAGACGCGATCAAGGTTAATTTCAGCGGTGTGAAAAATGGCGATGCAACATCGGTTGCGATCATCGTCGCCCCTTCCGGTAGACGATCTACCAAAGGTGCTGATACGAATTCATAAATATCATTAGCAAAATAAATTAGCCCGACAAATATCACTAGCACCGCGACAATCGCACGTAGTAGGCGATTACGTAGTTCTAGAAGGTGGCTAATTAAAGGCTGTGTCTGCTCAGTCGAAGACATGTCAAACCTCTTAAACAGGAAGATCGAAAAGGAGCCGCGCGTGTATCTATCCAGTTAAATTGGTATCCACTTGAATAGTTATTTACTTGAATAGATATCTATTTAAACATCTAGCGAATCAAGTATCCGGCGACTCCTCCTTGCGAGACTATTCGGCTTTCTTATCTGACGGTGCTGAAGCTTCGCTGTTGACCTGAATGGTTTCAGATTCCACAGTTTCCATGACACTAGGTTTAGTCTCACTTGGCTTATCAGACTCAGGCTTAGCATACGGACGTTGAACCTCAGCAGCGGCCTGCTTGAGTTCATCGACTGACGCTTTAAGGTCTGGAGATAAATCTTCCATACCCATTTTTTCCGCCTTGCGTAGGTTTTCTTGCAGCTCTTGCACCTTAAGCTCATGAGAAAGTTCATCTTTCACACTGTTTGCCATGCTTTTCGCTTGTCCAACAAACTTGGAAATACTGCGAATCGCCACGGGCAAACGCTCAGGCCCTAAAACCACTAACCCAACGACAGATATTAATACCAGTTCCCAAAAACCGATATCAAACACGATTTACGCCTGCTCTTTGTCTTTCTTTGTTTCAGCAGTTGTTTCAGCGTGAGCTTCTGTCTTCTGCTGTTCAATATTCTTTGGTTCGAAGTCTGCATCTTTCTTATCTGCAGGCTTGTCTTCATCGCTCATCGCTTTTTTGAAGCCTTTAACCGCTGAACCTAAGTCACCACCCATACCGCGCAGTTTCTTTGTTCCGAATAGCAAAATTACAATTACAGCAATGATTAGAAGTTGCCAAATACTGATACCACCCATTGTCATTGTCCTCGGGTCTGTCTACACATAAAAATATTAAGAGAGTCTACTGTCTAACGACGGTAAGCTCGCCAACTAAGCAACCAAAATGTGACACCTGCGATGCCACAGCCCATAGATAGCTGCTCATAAGGGCTTGAAACTAATATTGCGGAGCATACGACTAAAGTGGCTCCAACGCCAAACAAAAACTTTCCAGTTGCTTGCTGACGCTTACTATCTCGGTAACCTTGATAAAGCTGATCCATTCTGTGGTTCATCGCTTTACCTTGGCGCAAGCTGTCATAAAGTAGCTCTGGCAGCTCTGGCAGTTTTTCTGCCCAGAATGGCGCACGCTCTTTTACTGCGTTGATCACAGCTTGCGGCCCCACCTGATTCATCATCCAGGTTTCAAGGAAAGGCTTCGCCGTTGCCCACAAATCAAGTTGCGGATACAGCTGACGGCCTAGGCCTTCGACATACAACAAGGTCTTTTGCAGAAGCACCAACTGAGGTTGAACCTCCATGTTGAAACGTCTTGCTGTATTAAATAAGTTTAGCAACACATGGCCAAATGAGATCTCGCCAAGTGGTTTTGCAAAGATTGGCTCACACACCATACGGATCGCGAACTCAAAATCATTGACGTTAGTGTCGTGTGGCACCCACCCCGAATCAACGTGTAGCTCAGCAACTTTACGGTAATCTCGATTGAAGAAAGCCAACAAGTTCTCTGCTAAATAGCGCTTATCTTCGCTATTGAGCGTACCAACAATGCCACAATCCAAACCAATCCACTGAGGGTTATCTGGATTCTCTGGGTTAACAAATACGTTGCCCGGGTGCATGTCTGCATGGAAAAAGCTATCTCGGAATACTTGGGTGAAGAATACCGTCACACCGCGTTCCGCGAGCAATTTCATGTTGGTGCCGTTGGCTTCTAGCGTCTCAATATCGGAGACTTGAATACCATAGATTCGCTCTGACACCATCAGGGTTTCGCTGCTTAGATCAGGGATAACCTCTGGAACATACAGCTCTTCACTGCCTTCAAAATTACGTCGCAGTTGAATGGCATTGGCCGCCTCACGGCGCAGGTCGAGTTCATCAAGTAACGTTTTCTCGTACTCGTGAACCACTTCAACCGGTTTCAAACGACGTGCTTCAGGAAGCGACTTAGCGACTATACGCGCCATTCGGTGCATCAGTTTTAGATCTGCGTCAATCACCGGGCGAATATCAGGTCGAATGACCTTCAGAACAATCTCGCGACCGCTCTCTTTAAGCTTTGCGGTATGCACCTGAGCAATAGAAGCAGAAGCCAGTGGCTCGATATCAAAGTCGGTAAACCAGTTGTCTAAACTGCCACCCAACGCCTTTTCCATATCTTGCTTCGCCAATTGACCATCAAACGGCGCAACTTGGTCTTGCAACAACGCCAACTGATCGGCGATATGAGGAGGGAACAGATCACGACGTGTCGACATCATCTGTCCAAACTTGATCCACACTGGACCAAGTTCTTGCAGCGCAAGGCGCAAGCGATGACCCAACTCTTTATCTTGATGCTTGTTCTTGAGCCAAAACAGTGACTTTCGCGCCAACAAAGGGGCTTTAGTCAGTTGGTGTTCCGGCATCAACTCATCAAGGCCGTATTCCAACTGTACCTTGATAATATGATAAAGACGTTTCAGTTCTGCTGGGGTCATGCTTTCTCCAACAGAGCGTTCAACTTAGCTTCAAGACGAGCAGCAGAGCTTTTTACGTCATCAACTTGGTCGCAAAAATGCGCGACTTCTAACGGTGCAGGTGCGATCTTCCACTCTTCAGTCAGAACTTGAGCAACATGGTTTTGATGCTTAGTCGCCTGTTTTGCCACAAAGCCACCGACGTTTTTAACGCCTTGCACCAAGGTATGCGCAACCACATCACCCGTTACGCGCGATAACCACTCTTCCAAATCAGGCTTGCAGTCTGTCATCAGCTGAGCAAATTTCTGTGCCAGTTGAATATCACCCTCTAAGATCAGCTTATCTTGCTTGATCAGCTTGGTGATGTTCGATTGCTCACGCAGTTCCGGTAACACCGATAAATTCAAAGATAGGTAGCAATCAGGCTGCCCTTCGTATTCCGACAACACATCGATTTGTTGGCTGAAAACGAAAGTGAGCGTTTTATTCAACTCTTTCAAATTAACTTGAATGATCTGCCCCTTTAAACGAGACAAACGACGAACCAAGGCTGGATCATCGTTCACGAAAGTATTTAAAGAGGTTTCAATAACCGCGGTTACCAATGGATCAAATGGCATGACTGTCCTTACCTTTGAAAACGGATAAGCCTTAACCTATCCGTTCTGTCTTTATTCTTATTGTTTAGCACGCCCTAAGAGCCTGCTACCAAGTTCGACTAGAACTTGTAACCGCGGTGCAGCGCAACAATGCCGCCCGTTAGGTTGAAGTATTTTGTATTTTCAAAGCCCGCTTCTTGCATCATGCCTTCCAAAGTCTCTTGATTTGGGTGCATACGAATAGATTCTGCAAGGTAACGGTAGCTGTCTGCATCGTTAGCAATCAACTCACCCATTTTTGGCAACAGGTGGAAAGAGTATGCGTCGTAAACCTTTGATAGTGGCTCAAGCACTGGCTTAGAAAACTCAAGAACCAACAGACGGCCACCCGGCTTAAGTACGCGGTACATAGAACGCAGCGCTTGGTCTTTATCGGTTACGTTACGCAGACAGAAGCTGATGGTAATGCAATCGAAGTAGTTATCTGGGAATGGCAACTCTTCAGCGTTCGCTTGTACGTAGTGTACGTTGCCAACAATGCCGCTATCACGCAGCTTATCACGGCCAACATTCAGCATTGAGTTGTTGATATCAGCAAGAACCACGTGGCCTTTTTCACCAACGATACGCGAGAATTTCGCAGTAAGGTCGCCAGTACCACCACCAAGATCTAGGATACGCTGACCAGGGCGAACGCCACTGCAATCAATCGTGAATCGCTTCCACAAGCGGTGAACACCACCCGACATTAAGTCATTCATGATGTCGTATTTAGCGGCTACAGAGTGAAATACCTCTGCTACTTTCGCGACTTTTTCGTCTTTCGCGACTGTTTCGAAACCAAAGTGTGTGGTTTCTGACTCTACTGCTGAATTTGTCTGCACGCTTGTGTCCATAATGCTGTTATCTACCATGGTAAGTTCTCATCGACAGCACGCTCCGTGTTTAGAGGCGCTGCGGCCGATTAGTTTACTTTATCCTCAGCGGGTTGTCTTTCTACTAAGGAGGCATTTTCTGAAAAAGCCTCATTTTGCGCCATTTCGGCCAAACCAATCGAGATCGGTTTCTTCACTTCAACACCCAATTGCTTGAAGCTTTCGGCCTGACGAATCACGTTGCCTCGCCCTGTGACTAGCTTATTCATCGCCCCTTGATAACTTTGGTTTGCTCTATCAAGTGAGCTGCCAAGGCCTTCCATATCATCAACAAACAGGCGCAGCTTGTCGTAAAGCTTGCTCGCACGTTCTGCGATAACCTGTGCGTTCTGGTTCTGTCTGTCGTTACGCCACAGGTTATCAATGGTACGCAGTGCCACCAGCAAAGTGGTTGGGCTGACCAAGATGATATTTTGCTCCATCGCGTCTTTCACCAAGCTAGGATCCGCCTGAATCGCCACTTGGAATGCTGGTTCAACCGGGATAAACATCAACACGTAATCCAGACTCTGTATGCCTTTGAGCTGATGATAATCTTTCTGGCTCAAGCCTTTGATGTGCGCTCGCAGTGACACCAAGTGATCGCGCAATGCAGCATCGCGTTGCTGATCGGTTTCGGCATTGAAGTAGCGTTCAAATGCCACCAACGCCATTTTGGAATCGACCACCACTTGCTTATCTTGTGGCAGATGCACAATCACATCCGGTTGATAACGCTTGCCCGCATCGTTTTGTAGGTTCACTTGCGTTTGGTATTCGTGCCCTTCGCGCAGTCCTGATTCAGCAAGCACCCGTGCCAGTACCACCTCGCCCCAGTTACCTTGTTGTTTGTTGTCACCCTTTAGCGCTTGAGTCAGGTTCACCGCTTCACGCGTCATACTCTCATTAAGACGCTGCAGGTTTTTAAGCTCATGCACCAAAGTATGACGCTCTTTGGCTTCCTGGCTGAAGCTATCGTTAACCTGCTTCTTAAAGCCTTCCAACTGCTCTCTTAGTGGAGACAACAAACCTTCTAAGCTCTGCTTATTCTGCTGATCGACCTTAGCGGTTTTGGTTTCAAACAGTTGGTTCGCTAACAATTCAAACTGCTGCTTAAGTCGTGATTCAGCTTGCTCTAGCAACTGCAGCTTTTCGCTATTGGCGAGGTTTTCTTGGTCATGCCTTGCTTCTTGCTCGCGCAGCTCGGCTTCTAATTCAGACTTATGATCTTTAAGCACATTGATCTCATCAGCGTACTGCTGGCGCTCTTGCTTTACCGCCTCAAAGTAGCGCAGTTTTTCCATTGCAGCCATCACCTTACCGTGCGCCTGCTTGAGCTCGAATGCCGCTTTGTCTCGGTCATCATCTAACTCATCGAGCTCTTGTTGCGCCTCTGCGAGTGATGCTTTGAGCTGAGCTTGCTGAGATTCATGCAACAAACGATCGGACTCTAGCTGCTGCTCGAGCAATCGCTGCTGAAAAGAGAGCTTCTGTTTAATCCACCAACCCACGACACCGCCGCTGACGAGCGCGCCAGAAATTGCAGCAATAAGCGTTGCCTGATGTTCGATAATCCATTGCATGATAATGATTTAGCCTAATTGGAAATAACTCATTAAATGGTATTTTGATACTGGATAAATGTCCAGTTTGCCGTATTAAAATTCGACAGATAGACTAGGCGCTCCGTATTCTGTCCCATCAAATTAGAATGAGTTGCCATGAACGAACGTCGTGCCTTGGGCTTTGGCCTTTCCGCAGTACTGCTGTGGTCAACGGTCGCTACTGCTTTTAAGCTGACCCTTGCTGAGTTTTCACCGATTCAAATGCTGACCATTGCCAGTATTGTGTCGTCGATTGCGCTGATCGCAGTCTGCGCCTTTCAAGGTAAGCTCTCTCAGCTGAGTACAACGTTCCTTTCAAACCCTTGGTATTACCTGCTGCTCGGCTTGGTTAACCCATTGGCTTATTACCTGATTCTATTCAAAGCCTACGACCTGCTGCCCGCTTCTCAAGCTCAAGCCATCAACTACAGCTGGGCTATCACGCTAACCTTAATGGCGGCGGTTTTTCTGGGGCAAAAGATTCGTAAGCAAGATTGGATTGCGTGTACCTTCAGCTATGCGGGTGTGGTAGTTATTGCCACCAAAGGCGATGTGTTAGGCATGCAGTTCGATAGCCCACTCGGTGTGGCACTGGCGCTGCTTTCTACTCTGCTTTGGGCAGGATATTGGATTCTCAACACCAAAAACAAGGCTGACCCAGTGGTTGGCGTACTGCTTGGTTTCTTAGTGGCATTACCTTTCGCGATCGGTTTAACCCTTTTTGAAGGCGAGAGCTTTAGCCAAATCACAGCGAAAGGTTGGATGGCCGTAACTTATGTTGGCCTGTTCGAGATGGGCATTACCTTTGTCTTGTGGCTCTCGGCATTAAAACTGACCAACAACACGGCACGTATCAGCAACCTAATTTTTGCCTCGCCGTTTATCTCGTTGATGCTACTTTCCACTATTATCGGCGAAGAGATTCACCCAGCGACCCTGTTTGGCTTGGTACTGATCATTGCTGGCTTAGTGATTCAACAGATCAAGTTTTCAAAAAACAAACCGGCGTAAATAAGAGCTAAAAGATTCAATTGAGCACGAAAAGCTATCGATAAAGTCGAATCTAGAGCTAGAGCACAATGTTAGATACAAAAATGGCGAGTCGTATGACTCGCCATTTTTATATAATTTAAAATCTAGTGAGTAAACTAAAAGCTTAAACCCACTGGCCTGCTGCAAAGC